>CAJTVF010000006.1 GCA_910579435.1 uncultured Oscillibacter sp. | reverse complement strand
CTGCCTGCCTCGCCACTATCTTTTTGGTAACTTCTGGTTAACTTAATGGCATTGCTCACGGTGAGACGTATTTTTTACTGCCCACCGAAAGGAGGATGCCATGAGGAAACGCAATCGCCATGTGAGCGTGTGGATGAATGAGCAGGAATACCGGCACCTGAAGAAGCAGGCCGAGCTTGCGGGGCTGGGCATTGACCCGTTTCTCCGCGCACTTACCGCTGGAGTACAACTGCGCCCCCGCCCGCCCGACACCTATGCCGCCCTGCTCCGGGAGCTGTCGGCCATCGGCAATAATGTAAATCAGATCGCGTATTGGGCCAACGCCACCAAGGGCATCGGCAAAGCGGAGATTGCGGAGGCCGCCGCTTTAGTCCGGCAGGCGTGGCGCACGGTAAAGGAGACGCTGTAATTGGCCTACGACAAAATCATCACCCTGCACGGGCGCATGGATCACTGCATTGACTATGTGCTGAACGAGGAAAAGACCGGCCTCGCCGCCGCGCTGGCCTATGCGGAGAACCCGGACAAGACGCACCAGCTTGTCACAGGCATCAACTGCTACCTGGACACCGCCCTGTCGGATATGCGCGCCACCAAGAGGCGCTGGGACAAAAAGGGTGGCGTTTTGGGCTACCATATCATCCATTCCTACGCCCCCGGCGAGGTAACGCCGGATGAGGCCCACGCCGCCGGGGTGGAATTTGCCCGCCGTCTGCTGGGGGACAAGTACGAGGTTGTTGTAGCGACCCATGTTGACCGGGCGCATCTGCACTGCCATATCGTTTTCAATTCCGTTTCCTTTGTGGACGGGAAAAAGTACCGCAGCGACTTCCAAAGCTATTTTGGGGATTTGCGCGGCACCTCTAACGAAGTGAGCCGGGAGCGCGGCCTGTCGGTCATTGAGCCACAGGGCCACGGGAAACATTATACCGAGTGGACAGCGGAAAAGCAAGGACGAAAAATCGTGATGGCCGGGGTCATGCAGGACATTGACGCAGCCATCGGGGAGAGCTTTACTTTTGACTCCTTCCTCGCCGCCCTGCGGCGGCAGGGCTATACCATTAAATATGGATCGAATGTGAAGCATACCGCCGTCCAGCCCCCAGGCGGGGACTATGTATTCCGGCTGGACAGCCTGGGCGACGGCTACACCGAAGCCCACATCCGGGAACGGCTGGCGGCGGCGCGGCGGGGCGAACCCTATGAACTGCCCCTGCCGCCGTCTGCGCCGCCCATACCGCTGGTACGCCCCATTCCCCAAGTAAAAAAACGCTATACCGTCCGAGGGGGCGCTGTCCCCCGCCAGCCGCGCCGGAAAGTGCGTGGCTTCCGTGCGCTCTATCTGCGCTACTTATATTTACTCAACCGCTGCCGCAGGCCCAGGCGCACCCCGCCGCCCCCGGCTGTCCGGCGGGAAGTGGCAAAGCTCCAACGCTATCAAAAACAATTCTGTTTTCTACTGCAATACCGCATAGAGACGGACAGCCAGCTTGCCCTGCTGGGCGACGCCCTGCAAGGCCAGATCGACCTGCTGACAGACTACCGTGCGGAGCTTTACCGGGAACGACGCGAGGGCCGGGACGTGGGGACCGAGTTGGAGACTGTCAATGGCAAGCTGCGCTCTACCCGCCGCGAGCTGACGATCTGCCGAAAAATTACGGAGGATATTCCGAAAATCAGGGATCGGGAGCAGCTCATGCGGCAGGAGGAACGGAGCAGCCATGAGGCCGTCCGGGATCGAACGGACGAGCAAGTAAGAAAGGAGAAGAAAGGCAAATGGATGTAAGTGCTGAAGCTGCCGACGTTGTAGTGCGGGAGAGCTTACAGGCAACCGAGGCGGCGGCGAAGCTGACCCTTGAGGGCGTGAAGAATGTCGCCGCCCTGCTGCTGGCGATTGCCAAGCAGGACATGAAAGTGGTGGGCCAGACCACGGCCAAGCGGCTGGCCCGCGACCCGGCTCCCGCCGTGGTCATCCCCATCAAGGCCGAGGACAAGGCCAAATTCCAGAAGCTGGCCAAGGAGTTTGGAGTCCTCTACTTTTTCGCTCAGAAAAAGGGGAATGACAACGGGATGCTTAATGTGGTTTCCAATGAGAACTACGCCGCCCTGCTCAACGCCATCATGCAGCAGTTGGGCTACCCCATTCCCCAAAAGGAACAGGAGGAGGACACGCAAAAAAAAGCGAAGTCCCGCGCTCCACAAAAGAAATCCTCGCCAGAGCGCGGGAGTGGCTTGAAACCGTCTCAGACGACTGCGGCGGCTGTTGAACCGGACTCCCCCACCAAGAAGAAGCTGGATCAGTTACAGCGGCTGGCGGCACAGTCCCGCCCTGGGCCGGAGAAATCGAACAGAAAGGTAAGGTAACTATATGGCAAGTTTGAGTGAAATCCTCAACAGTAAGGCTGGCCTTAACGGAAAAAGTACCATTGGTTTTTGTGCGGAAAAGGGCAAGGGCATGGGCTGGTCACTGGAGGGCCAGACCTGGGGCCGTCCCCAGGCGGTCACTGACCCCACCGTGACCACCATGATGGCCTATTACTACGCCCACTCCACCGGCGTATTCACCGACGAAGCCCATGCCCTGGGAGTGGACGATGTGTGGGACAGCAACTACGCATGGACGATGAACGCCTGGGTACAGGCGGTTGTTTGGCGCTATAAGTCCGGGCTGCTGTCCGATCCCGTTGTGGCCTGCGCCGAGGAGCTGCTGTGCGTTTACAACAATCTGGAGCATACCAGCTATACCAGCATTGACGATACCATGGACGGCAGATCGTTCCGTGACCGCGCCCAATATATTCTGGATTTGGGCAGTCAAGGCGTATGGGGCGAGTGCAGTGTTTATGAGTATGCCTACACCGGCGTAAGCACCAGCTACCATCAGGCCAGCGATGTGCAGGCCATTATGATCGGTGAACTGAACATTATCCGGCAAAAGTACGACCTTACTGTTAAAAAGGTAGACAGCACCAACCCCAATAAGGGACTCGCCGGGGCGCGGTTTATGGTACGCTCGGAAAAGGAGACACTTTCTCCCGCCATGGAGATGGCCGACTATGGGAACGAACTAATCAACGCAATCCTGTGGAGCAAGTGCGAAATCGCAAAACGCGAAGGGCTTTTCATGGAGATTCAGGTGATGGTGCCGCCAAGCATCCCGGTAAAGGGATATCATATCTGCAGCCTGTTGGGCAATCTGATCGACAATGCAATCGAAGGGAGCCGCGGGGTGAAAGCGCCTCGAATTCACATTACTATTCAGATGAAGCAGAGCTATCTATATTGCTGCGTAAGGAACCGGGTGGACCGTGACGTTCTTCGGGATAACCCGAATTTGTTCACGACAAAAGAAGACGCGTCCAACCACGGTTTTTGTATATGGACAGTCAAGAAGATTGTTGAGAAGTACCATGGGATGGTGGACTTTTCCGTGCGGGAGGGGGAGTTCCTGGCAACCGCCATGCTGTTGTGTCAGAAGGGGAAGGACTGAAGCGCACTGCGGAAAATATCCAGATTGTCTGAGGATTCCACCAGGATGTATAAAACATAACAAACGCAAGGATATTGGATTGTGCAATAAATTTAGGCTTGTCGGGCGGTTATCCATGTGCGAGCGTATCAAGCGTATGAAACTCAAGGACTTCTTGACATCATTACCCACAGAAGTGAAGCTATTGTTTACCGGATTTTTGGTGATATAGAGGACGATAGTAGTGCTCCATCCGCCATTTTAATCAGAGCCCCCAACCAAGGAGGAATGTCCAACACAATTTATATCTATCTAGCGCGTCAGTCCCTGCAAGACCTTTTGGGGTTAACCGACAAAGAATACGGGGTCTGGCTGATGCAGGGGAACGCTGGTCTGGCACAACTGCTCAACGATGGACATACGCCGGAGTATGAAACGGTCTACTTGGGTTGGGACGAATTGACGGCGCAGCTCCAAGAGATTGTAAACACGGAATTGGGTTCTACTTGCTGTATTCTCCAAGCTATCCCTGGCAGTTAAAGAATAGCGAACGTGATTTGACCGAAGAACAGATAGTACAGCTATTCGGCCGTTATGTTCGGAGCCTGACCGACGTTCCGATTGATGTTGACTATCAATCAGTGGAAAATGGCGGATGAAGAAATCCTATCATTGCGAAAAAGGCTGTTCCTGTGTATAATGGGACCATCCAGAAAGAAGGGAGGCCCAGGCAATGGCAGCTCATGGTGGAAAAACGGACTACATTTTGCTTAATAAAGAGCTCCCTATGCTGGCATTCCACTGCCGGCGCAACGAGTTCGACGAGCCGGAGTTCTTTGAAGGCCAGTGGTTCACCGCACTCCGGCCGATTGGCTACCGAGGCCTGCCGGCGTTCCTGGACCAGCGGAAAGCCCCCAAGCACCGCAAGCATATCCAGCAGCTGCTGGAGCAATATGGGTGTGATGACATAGAGGGGTTCCTTCGTGTCACCCACGCCCTGTCCTTGAACGATACCTTCTGGGTGCGGGAAGCGGATTCGCCGCTGACCTGGCAGGAGGTATCCCTCTATACCAATCCATTCAGCGAGATCATCGGTGAGGCTGCCTTTGACGGTATCATCAGTGAGACAGACTTGTCCTCCACATCCCCGGAGTTTGGGACAGACGGATACTACGCCAAGTGCTGGAAACGGGAGGGCAGCGGCATCTTTCTCTACAAGAGCGGCAGCGCACACTATGAGATCGAACCGCTCTCTGAGTATCTGGCCGCGCAACTGTCGGGCCGGTTGTGCCCAGGGGCAGTCCCTTATGACATGGGCTACTACCGGGAGAAACTGGTCAGTAAATGCCCGCTCTTTACCAATGAGGCCGAGGGCCTGGCGAAGGCCAGCGCGGTCTTCTGCGGAGAGGAGCGTACCATGCCGGAACTGCTGGCCTATTTCGAGAGCATTGGCAGTGGAGATGCGTTCCGGCGGATGTGTGTACTGGACGCTATTATACTGAATACGGACCGCCACTATGGAAACTTCGGTGTGCTCTTTGATACGGATACGCTGGAGATCCAGGGGATGGCTCCGGTGTTCGACCATAACCGGAGCCTGCTGCCGGATTTGGATAATGACCAGTTAGCCAATCCGGCCTGGTATCTGCGGTGCTGCAAGCCCAGACTGGGCCAGGATTTCATCCGAAACGCCAAAGGCCTGCTAACGGACGATATTCGCCGGGACCTGACGGAGCTGCGGGACTTTGCATTCCAGCAGCACCCCCATATCCTTGCAGAGCAAGAAAGATTGGACTCCCTGAGCAAAATTGTTCAAGTGCGGATACACCTCATTTTATCGAACTGAAATCACAACACCATCAAGGAGACTGTGGACATTCCCCACAGTCTCCTTATGCTATCTAAAACAGAAGGGAGGCTGTCATCTGTCATGATGACGAACCAAAGGAACGCATTAACCACCGTCGTATCCTACCCGGAGCGTGGTGAGGGCGGCAATAACAAATACCGCGGCAACTGTTCCCCAATACGAATTTGTGGAAAGATACTGCGCGGACGTGGCAGAGCGGAAATACCAGGAGAATTTGAGGGCCAAAGGGCCGGACATTAAGCTGGGGAAAGATTTTGCTTTTGTGGAGTACATAGAGGACCAGATCATAAATAAAAAACGGTCCCCCGGTGCCGCACTGGCGCAGATCAAGATTGACGGGAAAAATTTTGATACAGAAATCTGCGAAACAACCCTTTACAACTGGATTTATTGTGGGGACATCTTTATGAACGTGACAGAGGAGGACCTGCTGTATAAAGGGGACCACCGGAAACCGGAGGACCGGGACCGCCAGAAACGGGCCAGACCGGCCAAGGGGGACACCATCGAACAGCGCCCGGAGGAGATCAACAGCCGGGAAACTTTCGGAAACTGGGAAATGGACAGCGTTATGGGGTGCAAGGGCAGCAAGGCGGCCCTGGTGGTGCTGACCGAGAGGCTGACCCGTTACCCTGTCATTATCCGGGTGCCGGATCACACCATGGAAAGCGTGGTCCGGGCGCTGGCCCGCATGGAGCGCCGCATGGGCGCAAAATTCCGGGAAGCCTGATAAAGTGCCATGTACTATCGGATAGTACATGGCACTGCTTGTAGCGGGAAAAATTTTAGAGGGGTGAGACGATGGAGCGGGGACTTCAAAAGGTAAATCAACGCAGTCGCTCAACGTGCCGGAGGCGCTGTTCTTTTGATGCAGGGCGGCGCCGGCCGTCTGCCATGCGGCACGGCGCATGGTTCCACGCGTTTTTCTCCGGCGGCACGCGGCCCTTTTTTTACACCAATTTTTCGAAATAGAAGAAGGTCTCGTCCTCCCCATTCCGCCGCATACAGGCGGAGAGCATCTTGAAGGACGCCTGATTTTCCTTATAGCACTTGGCGAACACCCGGCCCAGGTGGAGCTTGTACAGCCCCCACTCCGCCGCCGCCGTGAACGCCTCCACGCCGTAGCCGTTCCCGGCGTAAGCCTTGTCGATCCGGCAGCCCAGCTCCGCGCCGCCCCGGCAGTTGAAGTTGTACAGCACCGCCTCGCCGATGAATTTCCCCTCCAGGCGCACGGCGAAATTCACCGCCAAATGGTTCTCAAAGTCCCGCTTCGCCACGTTGAAGAAGCTCCGCTCCTCCACCGGGCCTCCCAGGCCCGCCGCGTCGTCATAGCCCCACCAGCGGTTCCGCTCCTGGTCCAGCACCAGGGCGTTATAGGCGGGGATGTCCTGTTCCGTCAGGGCGGAGAGGGTCAGGCGGGCCGTCTGCACCTTGGGAATCTCCGTGATATGGCGCATCAGCTCGTTCATGGGCTCAAAGCGGTACTTGGAGGCCAGCCTGGCGGGGCCGTACTGGAGCTTGGAGGTGCGCAGGCCCTTGTCCGCCGCGTCGTCCTCCCGGTCGATCCACTGGCAGTTTCCGCCGAAGGCCAGGGCAAACGCCTGGACAAAGGCGGGATATACGCCGGTATAAGAATACAGCGCCTTTTCAATATGGATGATGAGGGTATCCCCGCAGCGCTCTGCCAGAGCCAGGGCGATGAGCTTGTCCCCGTCGAACATCCCCCCGGCGGCGAACCAGGGCTTTCCCGCCAGCTTCAGCATCTTCTTCGCCAGCTTCAGCTCGTCCAGGGCCTTGGCGTTGTCCCCCTTGGGGAACTCCGCCTCGTAGTCCCGCCAAAACTGCTCCACGGCGCCGGCGCTCTCCGCCGTCAGGGGGCGGACCTCCGCCTCCGGCCACTGGGCCCGGAATTTCTTGATATGGTTCCGCTGGCCGGAATAGCGGCGGCCGGTGAAGTACTGGAGGTCCTCCCGGTAATACACGTAATCCCGCCAGGTGCGGATGTCGCTGACCCGGACGTAGGGATAGCGGCTCAGCAGCTCCCCCGCCTTGTGCTCCGGCACCATGGAGATTACGGGAAGCTGCCCCGCCTCCAGGCAATAGGCCTCAATGGCCCGCAGGGCCCCGTCCACGTCCCCCTCCGGGCCCGGGACCGGGTAGTCGAAGTTCCACCCGCCCGCGTCCCGGTTCCGGACCACCAGGCAGCCCGCGATCTCCGCCCAGGCCGGGTGGAGCACCTTCTTCCACATGAGCTTGGTGCCCAGGGAGTACTCGCAGAGGCCGTAATTACAGTCCTTGTAGTAGCGCCGGAGCTTCGCTCCGTCCTGTTTCGTCACCGGTTTAAACTGTTGCATAAGTCCCATCCTTAGTTCTGTTTTGTAGTAATTGTATAGAAAACCGCATCACGTCAAAGCGCGAAATGGACAACTTTCCGCCTAGTAAAAACATTTTGTGAATTTTTTTTGTATTTTTTCTTGACGAATGGATTTCTGTATAGTATATTTGTTAATAATTACCGATAAGAGGAGGTATTTTTGTGGAAAATGAGAGAGGTTCCTGGGGAAGTAACTTAGGCTTCCTAATGGCCGCCATCGGCTCCGCCGTGGGCCTGGGCAACATCTGGGGCTTCCCCTATAAAATGGGCAAGTCCGGCGGCTTCACGTTCCTGGTCATCTATCTGCTGCTGGCCATCTTCGTGGGCTTCAGCATCATGATGTCCGAGCTGGCCATGGGCCGGAAAACCGGCAAGGGCACCATCGGCGCCTACCACGCCCTGTCCGCGCGCTTTAAGTGGGTGGGCTGGCTGGCGGTGTTCTCCCCCTTCGTCATCCTGAGCTTCTATACGGTTCTGGGCGGCTACTGCATTGAGTACATGTCCCTGAACCTGAGCAACCTGGCCTTCGGCGGGGCGGAGGTCAAGGCCGGCGCAGACCTGTTCGGCGCCATGCTGACCAACCCCTTCGGCTGCGTCATGTTCACCTTCCTGTTCATGATCATCTGCTACCTCATCAACCGGGGCGGCATCGCCGGCGGCATTGAGAAGTTCAACAACGTGGGCATGCCCGCCCTGTTCGTGATGCTGGTCATCATCATCATCCGCTCCGTGACTCTGCCCGGCGCGGCGGAGGGCCTGAAATTCATGTTCCTCCCCGGCTACGCGGTGCAGGCGGGCTTCATTGAGTCCGCGCCCAGCTTTATCTCCGTGCTGGCTACCGCCGGCGGGCAGATGTTCTTCTCCCTGTCCCTGGCCATGGGCATCACCATCACCTACGGCTCCTATATGAAAAAGGAGCAGAACATTGTGAAGAACTCCGTGGTGGTGGTCTTCGCGGACACCTTGGTTGCCATCATGGCGGGCATCGCCGTCATTCCCGCCGCCGTGGCGACCTACGGACCCAGCGCCACCCTCAGCGGCCCCAAGCTGCTGTTCATCACCCTCCAGGACGTGTTCCAGGCCATGGGCGCTATCGGCCCCCTGTTCGGCGTGATCTTCTATCTGTTCGTGCTGGTGGCGGCCATTTCCTCCGCCATCGCCCTGATCGAGGTGGTCGTCACCTTCCTGCTGGACCACGCGGAGAGCAATGGCAAGCAGGGCAACCGCTCCAAGACTGTGTTCTGGGTGTGCGTCGCCATCATGGTCGAGGCCGCTCTGGTGGCTGTGGACGGCCTGGGCAGCAACGGCGTGTGGGTGCCCTTCCAGCAGTCCATCGGCGTCGGCCCCTGGAACGACTGCTGGCTGGACTTCATGGACGCCCTGTCCGAGGGCCTGGCCATGCCCGCCGGCGCGCTGATTATGAGCATCATGATTGGCTGGGAGCTGCGGACCAAGCCCATCACCGACGAAATTCACCACGGCGCGGAGCAGATTCACTGGCTGAACAGGTTCATGGACATCTGCCTGAAATTCATTGTCCCCATTGCCATGGCCTTCATCCTGGGCGGCCAGGTCGGCGACTTCTTCACCATGGACGCCGAGGCCCAGGGACAGAGCGTCTACTATATCGGCTATTGCATCGGCGCGGTGATCCTGCTGGTGTCCTGGCTGGTGGCCATCAACTCCCCCAAGCGGAAGGAGACGCTGTAAAGCCAGTCTTCCCGGGGAAAACCCATTTTAGTCTTGAACGGGCGGAGCTTCGGCTCCGCCTGTTTTTTGCCGGGCTCTTCCTACTATATACCAGATTCCACAAAAATTGCAAGGCCTTTCTTGACCGGGCCGTTTCGCTCTGCTATGATGGACCAAGGAATTTTACAGGAGGGATTCTTATGACCGAACAGGAAAAGCGCCTGGCCGGGAAGCTCTACTACCCCCCGGACCCGGAGCTGACGGAGGCCCGGATGCGGGCCAAGCGGCTTTGCTATCGCCTCAACACCCTGGCCCCGGATGACTTCCAGGGCCGGGACGCCACGATCCGGGAGCTCTTCGGCTCCGCCGGGAAGGACGCCTGGGTGGAGTCCAATTTCCGCTGCGATTACGGGACGCAAATCTCCGTGGGGGACTATTTCTACGCCAACTATGACTGCGTCTTTCTGGACATCGCTCCCATCACCATCGGGAACCGGGTCTACATCGCCCCCCGGGTCTGCATCTACACCGTGAACCACCCCATGGTCCCGGAGGTGCGGAACACGGACCTGGAATACGGCCGCCCCGTCGTCATCGAGGATAACGTGTGGATCGGCGGCAACGTGGTCATTCTCCCCGGGGTCACCATCGGAGAGGGGGCGGTCATCGCCGCCGGGTCCGTGGTCAACCGGGATATCCCGCCCCGGGTGGTGGCCGGGGGAAATCCCTGCCGGGTCATCCGCTCCCTGACGGAGGCGGACCGGGAAAAGTGGGAGACCGCCCTCCAGGAACACCGGAACATCTGATTGGCTCCAAGCCGCCCCAAGGGGCGGCTTTTTCAATCAAGGTGCTTTCCGTTCAATACCGCCGCCGCCAGCCGGTCCCCCTGGTAGCGGAGCTTGAGGGAGAAAAAGGGCGCGTCCTTGTCCAGGAGGCGGAGGAAAATCTTGTCCCCCTCCCACAGGGGCAGGGACAGGAGGTCCGCCTTTTTCATCCAGGCCAGCTCCCCCTCGTCGCAGGGGTGGGGCGTCCCCGTCCAGGCGGAGGCGGTGAACAGGTGCATGTACTCCGTGGGGGCCTGGTCGGAGACAAAGGTCACCAGCCCCCGGTAACGGTATTCCGTCAGCGTCAGCCCCGTCTCCTCGAAGCACTCCCGGAGAACGCAGTCCTCGGGACTTTCCCCGTCCTGAAACTTGCCCCCCACGCCGATCCACTTCCCCTGGTTCACGTCGTGGTCCTTCTTCACCCGGTGGAGCATCAGGTACTCGTCTCCCCGCTCCAGATAGCACAGGGTCGAATACAGCATGCGCGTTCCTCTCCTTCCCGCGGCAGGGCGCCGCTTGTCCTCCATTATACCCTTCCCGGCGAGAAAAGAAAAGGCTTTACATTTCAGAACGGATGTTCTATAATAGTTCCATCATTCTGCCGGAGGGAGGAGGCCCCCATGCGCTCCAGACAAATCAGCTGCTGCTTCACCGGCCACCGCCCCGAGAAGCTGCCCTGGCGCTACCGCGAGGCGGACCTCCGCTGCCTGTCCCTGAAACGGCGCATTGCCGACGCGGCGGAAGCCGCCTATGAGGAGGGCTACCGCCACTTTCTCTGCGGCATGGCCCTGGGCTGCGACCTCTATTTCTGCGAGGCCGTGCTGGCTCTCCGGGACCAGTACCCGGACATTACGGTGGAAGCCGCCGTGCCCTGCCCCACCCAGGCGGACGCCTGGGCCCTGGACCAGCGGGAGCGGTACACGCGCCTGGTGGAGGCCTGCGATTTCGAGACCCTGGTCTCCGCCAAATACACGCCCTATTGCATGCAGCGGCGGGACCGCTACATGGTGGACCACGCCTCCCTGCTCATCGCCGCCTTTGACGGCACCCCGGGCGGCACCCGGTACACCATGCAGTACGCCATGAGCCGCGGCCTTTCCATCGTGGATCTGCCCTTGACCGTGAAGGAGCCTTGAATTTTTTCAAGGCCCCTTCCGCATATTCCGCCGCTTTCCGCAAAACCTAACGCCGGAAATCTTTCGGTTTGGGAGGCGGCTCGATGTTTGCAAAGCGCACCGACCTGGCCCTGGAGGCCCGGGAGCTCTGGCAGGAATCCACAGAGAAAACCACCCGGCTCTCCGGCGTCAAGGCCACAAAATCCCGGGAGGAGGGCTATCCGGTGACCCGGGTGGAGATTCTGGACCGGCGGGGAGAGGAGGCCCTGGGGAAACCCCAGGGCAGTTACCTCACCATTGACCTCACCAGCTTCTGGCAGCGGAAGGCGGACTTTTTTGAGCGGGCCGTCCGCGCGGTGGGGACCCAATTGAAGGCCATGCTCCCGGCGGAGGGCCCCGCCCTGGTAGTGGGGCTGGGCAACGCCGCCATGACCCCGGACGCCGTGGGCCCCCTGGCGGCGGACAACGTGCTGGTCACCCGGCACCTCATCGCCGCCATGCCCAAGCACTTCGCCGGATTCCGCCCTGTGGCGGTGTTCCGGGCGGGGGTGCTGGGCACCACCGGCGTGGAGTCCGCCGAGGCCGTCCGGGGGCTGGTGGAGCAGGTGAAGCCCTCCCTGGTCATCGCCATCGACGCCTTAGCCGCCCGGCGGGTGGGCCGGATGTGTACCACGGTCCAGCTCAGCGACACGGGCATCGTCCCCGGCTCCGGCGTGGGGAACCACCGGGCGGCGCTGAACCGGGAGACCCTGGGGGTCCCGGTGTTCGCCATCGGCGTGCCCACGGTGGTGGAGGCGGCCACCCTGGCGGCGGACCTTCTGGAGGAGGCGGGCATCCCGGAGCTGGACGAGACCCGCCTCCGCCACGGAAAGGCCCCCCTGACGGTGACCACCCGGGACGTGGACCAGCAGGTCCGGGAGCTGAGCAAGGTGGTGGGCTACGGCGTGAACTGGGCCTTACAGGAGCTGGAGATCGAGGAGATCAACGCCCTTCTGGCCTGAGCTTACAGCCAGTGGAAAAGGCGTTCAAGCCCCTTTTCAGCTGTGCCAGCTATATAACGCCCCGTATTTTTACCGCAAGGAAATCCCCGGCGGATATACTCCGCCGGGGATGTTCGTCTTATTCCGACAAGCGCTCCAACGCGCTGCGGGCTGCGGCCTGTTCCGCCTCCTTCTTGCTGTGGCCGGAGCCGGAGCCGATGGGCGAGCCGTTCAGCAACACCTCCGCCGCAAAGGTCTTGGCGTGGTCCGGGCCCCGTTCGCCCACCATGCGGTAGGTCAGCGCCTGGTCCGCCTGGCGCTGGACCAGCTCCTGGAGGGCCGTCTTGTAGTCCCGGCGGCGCTCCTCCACCACCTCTTCCCGCTCCGCGTCCAGCAGCACCCGGTGAATCAGCGCCGAGGCGGCGGCAATGCCCCCGTCCAGATAGACTGCGGCAAATACCGCCTCGGTGGCGTCCGCTAGAATGGAGGTCCGGGTCCGGCCGCCGCCGGACTCCTCTCCCCGGCCCAGGCGCAGGTAAGCCCCCAGGTTCAGCTTCCGGGCCACCTCGTAAAGGCTCTGCTCGCAGACCAGGGCCGCCCGGATGCGGGTCAGGTCCCCTTCCGGCAGGTCCGGGTGCTGGGCAAAGAGGAACTCCGCCGTCACGAAGCCCAGCACCGAGTCCCCCAGGAACTCCAGCCGCTCGTTGCTGGACAGGTGCTCCGCCCGGTGCTCGTTGGCATAGGAGCTGTGGCACAGAGCCTCCGCCAGCAGCGCGTGGTTCTGAAACGCGTAATTCAGTTTTTTCTCCAGTTCCTCCATAGCGGTCCCCCGTCGAAAAAGTGTTTTCGACGGGGCCAGTTTTTCAACACGTTGAAAAACGGATGATTGGAAACGAAAGGCCCCCTCCCGGGTTTCTCCCGTAACGATCTTCCTTCCCGTCAGCTAGCGCTTGTCGCTTTTTCGATGATGCTCAGTTGCCTTATTTATTCAGCTTGTTGGCCAGGTAGTTCACCGCGTCGCCCACGGTCTTGAGGGAGGAAAGCTCCTCCTCCTCGATCTCGCCGACCTCGAATTCCTCTTCCATGGCCATGACCAGCTCTACCAGGTCCACGGAGTCCGCCCCCAGGTCCCCCTCGAAAGCGGTATCCATGCCGATTTCCTCCGGCTCCTTGGCGAACTGCTCCGCCACCAGCTCCCGCAGGATCTTTAAAATCTCTTCGTTTGACATTACCGTTTCACTCCTTCATAGACTTCTTCCCGTGCAAGCCTTTCATGAAGCCTATCATACGGCAACCCCTACCGCTCTGTCAAGGGGCATCCGGCAAATTTTGCCTCTCTGCCCCGACTTTCATCAATTCGATATTCTCCTGGACGTCCGCGATGAAGCCGCTGGCGGCGTATTCCTCCGCCCGGAGGATGGCGTTGCGGATGGCCCGGGCGTCGGAGGAGCCGTGGGCTTTGATGACAGGCTTGGAGATGCCCAGGAAGGGGGTCCCTCCCACCTCGCTGGGGTCCAGCAGCTTTTTCATCTCCGCCAGGTCCCCCTTCACCAGCCCCGCCGCGATTTTCGTCCTGGTGCTGGAGAGGAAAACCTTCTTCAGCTCCTTCAAAAGGAACTTGGCGGTGCCCTCCAGGGATTTCAGCATGACGTTTCCGGTGAAGCCGTCAGCCACCAGCACGTCCGCCCCGCCCAGCATGGCGTCCCCGGCCTCCAGGTTGCCCACAAAGCGGAGCCGCCCGGCCTCCGCCGCCTCGGCCAGCAGGGCGTGGGCCTCCTGGCGGAGCGCGTCGCCCTTCTCCGCCTCCGCGCCGATGTTCAGCAGGGCCACCCGGGGCCGCTCCACCCCCAGGACCCGCTTGGCGTAGTAGTTCCCCAGGTATGCGAACTGGAGCAGGTACTCCGGCGTACACTCGGCATTGGCCCCGCAGTCGCACAAGAGCATCCGCCCCTCCGCTGTGGGAAGCACCGGCCCCATGGCCGCCCGGCGGATTCCCCGGATGCGCTTCACCACCAGGGTCGCCCCCGCCAGCAGGGCCCCGGTGGACCCGGCGGAGACGAAGGCGTCCCCCTCCCCTCCCTTCAGCAGGTTCAGCCCCACCGTCAGTGAGGAGTCCTTTTTCCTCTTGAAGGCGGTGGCGGGGTCGTCGGCGATTTCCACCACCTCCGACGCGTCCCGGATTTCCACCCCGGAGGGGAGGTTCTTCTCCCCGCACTGCTCCACGGCCTTCAAAATGCCGGCCATGCGGCCCACTAAAATCACGTCGGTGCCGTATTCCCGGTGGGCCTCCAGGGCCCCCTGGACCACGGCCAGCGGGGCGTTGTCCCCGCCCATGGCGTCCACGATGATTTTCATGCTTGACCCTCCCTTGTGTTCGTTTCTCTGTTTATTACTCCAGCACGGTCTCCCGCAGGCCGTCTATGATCTTCAAGGCCCTCTGGGACAGCTCCGCGTTCTTGTTCCGCTTCCCCCGGACCCGATGGCCCAGTGGCGGCATGATGCCGAAGTTGATGTTCATAGGCTGGAAGGCCGTGACGGACTGGTTGGAAATGTACAGCCCCAGCGCGCCTATGGCGGTCTCCTGGGGGAAGTCCACCGGGGACAGTCCCCGGAGACGGCGGGCCGTCTCCACGCCCACCAGGAAGCCGCTGGCGGCGGACTCCACGTAGCCCTCCACGCCGGTCATCTGCCCGGCGAAGGAAATCCGGGGCTCCGCCTTGAGGCGGTAATAGCGGTCCAGAAGCCGGGGGGAGTTCAAAAACGTGTTCCGGTGCATCACCCCGTAGCGGAGGAACTCCGCGTCGTGAAGGGCGGGGATCATGGAGAACACCCGCCGCTGTTCCGGGAAGCGCAGATGGGTCTGGAAGCCCACCAGGTTATAGACGCTGCCCTCCCGGTTGTCCCGCCGGAGCTGGACCACGGCATAGGGCTCCTTCCCCGTCCTGGGGTCCGTCAGGCCCCGGGGCTTCAAGGGCCCGTAGCAAAGGGTCTCCCGGCCCCGCCGGGCCATGACCTCCACGGGCATGCAGCCCTCGAAGACCTTCTGGTCCTCGAAGCCGTGGACCTCCGCCTCACGGGCGGTGGTAAGGGCCTGCCAGAAGGCCCCGTACTCCTCCTCGGACATGGGGCAGTTCACGTAGTCGGCGGTGCCCCGGTCATAGCGGGAGCCCATCCAGGCTTTTTCCATGTCGATGCTCTCGGCGGAGACCAGGGGGGCCGCCGCGTCGTAGAAGTGGAGGGCGGTCTCCTCCCCGCCCAGGAGGGCCTGGAGGCGCTCCGCCAGGGCGTCGGAGGTCAGGGGGCCGGAGGCGACCACAACCTCGCCCCCGGGGAGGCCGGTGACCTCGCCGGGGACCACGGTGATGTTGGGATGTTCCGCGATCCGCTCCGTCACCAGCCGTGCAAAGCCGTGGCGGTCCACCGCCAGAGCCCCTCCGGCCTCGACGCGGGTGGCGTCGGCACAGGACAAAATCAGGGAGTCCAGGCGGCGGAGCTCCTCCTTGAGAAGGCCTACGGCGTTTTCCAGCTGGTCGCTCCGCAGGGAGTTGGAGCAGCAGAGCTCCGCGAAGTATTCTGTTTCATGGGCGGGGGTTTTTTTCTCCGGCTTCATCTCCCGAAGAGTTACTTGGATGCCGCGGCTGGCGAGCTGCCAGGCGCATTCGCTGCCGGCTAGGCCGGCGCCGATTACAGTTACCTGCATGGGGTCGCCTCCTGGTGGGGGAGTTTGGTCTCGCCCTGACGGGCGGGGGAGTTTCAGCCATGAAGATGGCTGGTCCTTTGCACCCCCCATTTTCTCTTTTCCTTCCAGAAGGAAAAGAGAAAACGGGCCGTGCACGGTCCAAAAGAGAAAAGGAAGTAATGGCCCTTCGGGCCGTTTTTGGGTCCTTCTATCAGTAGAACACCCTGTTAAGACAGTCTTTGCAATGCTGACACTCCGGTAGAACACCCCAAAATGCTGGTGCCTGGGTAGGAGCTTGCACTTTCCTTGTGGGGCCTGACCCCCTGGTCAGGCCATTCCCCCAAGTTTCCACCTATCTCTCCTCAGAGCGCCCTAACAGATAATCGGTAGACACCCCAAAGAAATCTGCCAGCTTCATTAGGCCAGGGACATCGGGGTAATGGACTGCTGATTCATAATAGAGATAGGCCCTTTGCCCAATACCCATATATTCTGCAACCTCTTTCGAAGTAAACCGTCCTTCTTTGCGGAGGTTTTTTAGGCGCTCAGCAAAAATTTCCATACTACCCCCTTGACTTTGAATTTAGAATTCACTATAATTGAATTGTAAATTCAATTATAGGAGGCAACCCTATGTCACCCTTAATGCAAACCATCTGCGACGAACTCCGCGCGTGCGGCCTGGACCGCTACATAGACGGCTTCGAGCGGGACACCTATGCCACAGAACTCGCCCGGCTCTACGGCGCGCTTTCCGCCGCCCTGCCGGAGTCCTGCCACCCACTCCTTCAGCAGTACATTCTGACGCTGAGCGCCCGTGCCCGCATGGAAATGGAAGCCATGTTCCAGGCCGCCTTCGCCGCCGCCAGAGAGCTTTCTTAGCCCTCCGGCGTCTCGTCTTTCTTGGCGGCGGTCTTTTTCGCGGCGGCGGTTTTCTTCGCCGCAGTGGTCTTTTTTGCGGCGGGCTTCGCTGTGGGGTTCTTCTTCGAGGCGGCTTTCGTGGTTTTCGCCGCCGTCTTTTTGGCGGAGGCGGCCTTTGTGGTTTTCGCTGCTGTCTTTTTGGCGGCGGGCTTCTCCTCTACTGCGGCGGGCTCCGTGTCCCCCTCCTTCTTGGCGGCGAAGCGGGGATAGCCCCGTTTGTCCTCCGGCAGGAAGTTGGAGCACGCCGGGTTGATGCAGAAGGGCTTCCGGGCTCCCTTGCCCGCTTTCTTGAACATGGTCTGCCCACAGGCCGGGCAGTCGTCCTTTACCGGCACGTCCCAGGTCATGAAGTCGCATTTTTCCGCCTCCACCTTGCTGGTGGTGTGCTCACAGCAGTAGTAGGTGTACTGCTTCCCGTTTTTCTTGCTCTTTCCCGTCCGCTTCATCAGCCGCCCGCCGCACTTGGGACAGCGGCCCGGCATCTCCACCACCAGGGGCATGGTGAAGCTGCAATCCGGGAAGCCGGGACAGGCCAGGAAGCGTCCGAACCGGCCCATTTTCACCACCAGGTTCCGCCCGCACTCGGGGCACACTTCCGTGGACACCTCGTCGGGCACCTTGATGCGCACGCCCTCCAGGTCCTGCTCCGCCTGCTTGAGGTTCTTGTCGAAGTCCCCGTAGAAATCCCGCAGGACCCCCTTCCAGGGGATGCTCCCCCCCTCCACGGAGTCCAGCTTCTCCTCCATGTGGGCGGTGAATTTCAGATCGGCGATGTCGGTGAACTTATCCTTCATCAGCTCCGTCACCACCCGGCCCAGGTTGGTGATTTTTAAATACTTGCCCTCTTTTTCTACATACATCCGGTCCAGAATCGTGGACACGGTGGGGGCGTAGGTGGAGGGCCGTCCGATGCCCTGCTCCTCCATTGCCCGGATGAGGGACGCGTCGGTATACCGGGCGGGGGGCTGGGTGAAGTGCTGGCTGGGTGCGAAGTCCTTCAGCTCCAGGGCGTCCCCCTCCTGGAGCTCCGGCAGGGGAGATTCCTTTTCCTCCTTCTCCTCGTCCTTGCCTTCTTCATAAACGGCGGTGTAACCCGCGAATTTCAGGCTGGAGGAGCTGGCCCGGAAGTCGTGGCGGCTGGCCTCGATCTCCACGGACACGCTGTCGTACACGGCGTTGGACATCTGGCAGGCCACAAAGCGGCTCCAAATCAGGCGGTAAAGCCGGTACTGCTCCCCAGTGAGGTCGGCTTTCAAATCCTCCGGGGTCCAGCGGACGTTGCTGGGGCGGATGGCCTCGTGGGCGTCCTGGGCATTGGCCTTGGCCTTATAGCGGTTGGTTTTGGCGTAGGCGTCCCCGTAGCGGCCCAGGATAAAGCTCTTGGCCTCCGCCAGGGCCTCCTCGGAAAGGCGCAGGGAGTCGGTACGCATATAGGTGATGAGGCCCACGGTGCCCTCCCCGGCGATGTCCACGCCCTCATAGAGCTGCTGGGCGATGGCCATGGTCCGCCGGGGGGTCATGCTCAGCTTCCGGGAGGCCTCCTGCTGCATGGTGGAGGTGGTGAAGGGCGGCGAGGGGCTCCGGTGCTTGTCGGTGCGCTTCACGCTCTTCACCGAGAAGGCGGCGTTTTCCGTCTCCCGGACCACCGCGTCCACCTCGGCCTGGCTTTTCAGCTCCGCCTTCTTCCCGTCCTTCCCGTGGTAGCGGGCGGCAAAGGGCTTGTGGCCGCCCAGGAGGTTCACATCCAGGGTCCAGTACTCCTCCGGCTGGAAGGCCTCGATCTCCCGCTCCCGGTCGTCCACCATCCGGGTGGCCACGGACTGGACCCGCCCGGCGGAGAGGCCCCGGCGGACCTTTTTCCACAGCAGGGGGCTCAGCTCATAGCCCACCAGCCGGTCCAGGATGCGCCGGGCCTGCTGGGCGTCCACCAGGTTCTGGTCGATGGCCCGGGGGGACTGGATGCTCTCCTGGACCACTTTTTTTGTGATTTCGTTGAAGGTCACCCGCCGGGTCTTCTCGTCCGGCAGGTCCAGAAGGTGCTTTAAGTGCCAGGAGATGGCCTCCCCCTCCCGGTCCGGGTCGGTTGCCAGAAACACGGTGTCCGCCGCCTTGGCGGATTTTTTCAGATCCTTGATGATATCTTCCTTGCCCTTGATGGGCTGGTAAACCGGCTCAAAATCCTGCTCCGGGTCCACGCCCAGCTTGCTCTTGGGCAGATCCCGCAGGTGGCCCATACAGGCCTTAACGGTGTACTCCTTCCCCAGATACTTTCCGATGGTCTTGGCCTTCGCCGGGGATTCCACGATGACCAGATACTGCTTTGACATAGTTACCTCCGTTGTTTCCCGCCCCGCGGGAGGGGAATGAAATTCGCGTTATTCCGTCAGCGCTACGGTCCGTGTGTACCGCTTGCCGTCATGCTGCCGTACGCAGCCGTCAATCTCCAGCATGGTCAGGGCCGACGAAACCCGCCGGGCGGGAATGCCGGTGCTTTCGATTAAATCGTCCACTTGAACGGGGCCCTCCGGCTCCAGCACCCCAAGAAGGGCGATCTGATCGTCCGTCAGGCCCTCCCGGCTCACGGCCCGGAGCGCGGGCGCTTTTTCCGGCTCCGGAGCAGGCTCCGGCTTCCGCCGGGGCTCGGCCCGCCGCCGGGTGGGCAGGGGCGTCCAGGCCGGGAGCTTCCGAGCGGGACGCAGCTTTTCCGGGAAACGCTCCTGGAAATCCCGGAGGATGTCCCAGCCCTCCGCCGCCAGGCCCGCGCCGTCCCGGATCAGGCGGTTGCAGCCCACGCTGTCCGGGGCGTCGATGGGACCGGGGACGGCGTAAACCTCCCGGCCCTGCTCCAGGGCCAGCCGGGCGGTGATGAGCGCGCCGCTGTGCCCCGGGGCCTCCACCACCAGAGCGGCCACGCTGAGGCCGGACATAATCCGGTTTCGGACGGGAAAGTGGGCTTTATCCGGCGGGGAACCCGGCGGATACTCGGACAGCAGCACCCCCGTGGCGGCGACGTCGGCGTACAAGTCTCCATTTTCCGGGGGATAGACGACATCCAGACCGCCGCCCGTCACGCCCACGACGGTTCCGCCCGCCCGGAGGGCTCCCCGGGCGGCGGCGGAATCCACGCCCCGGGCCAGCCCTGTCACTACCACCGCGCCGGAAGCCGCCAGCTCCCGGCCCAGCCGCTCTCCGCAGGCGGTTCCGTAGGGCGTGCACTCCCGGGTGCCCACCACCGCGATGGCCGCCTCCTCGTCCATGACGGGCATCCGCCCCTTGACGTAGAGCACCAGGGGCGGGTTAAAGATATTCCGCAGACGCTGGGGATACTCCGCGTCCTGAATGGTCATAATCCGCTGGCCCAGCCCCTGGCAGTCCGCCAGAATGCGGTCGGCGGCGGAGAGGTCCCGGTTCAGGGCCAGCTCTGCCCTGGCCGGCGGCAAGCCCTCGACCAGGAGCAATTCCTCCCGGTCGGCAAAGAACAGCTCCTCCGGCGAACCGAAATGCCGCAGAAGCGCCAGCCGCTCCGGGCCCTTCAGCCTTGGAAGCTCCGCCAGCCACACCCAGTATTTCAGCATGTCCCGCCCCTCCTCATTACCAAGGTTTTTTATACTATATTAAATAAAGCCAAAATGCAAGCGTCAATTTTTAAGGAAGCACTGATTAAATCAACGTGTGCAGATTTGCGCCAGAAATTTCTGCTGGCAAGGAAGAAAATCGCAGGAATCCTGGCGGATTTCAAGATTTTCTAACGCAGTCCAGCGAGAATTTATGGCGTGAAGCTGTATGCGGGGATTTAATCAGTGGTTCCTTAAAATTCTCCCCGGGCCGCCTCCCACAGCAGCACCGCCGCCGCCGAGGCGGCGTTCAGCGACTCGCACCGGGGGTCCATGGGAATGCGGACCGTCCGGTCACAGGCCGCCAGCACCTCCGCCGAGAGGCCCCGGCCCTCGCTGCCCACCGCCATGGCGCAGCGGCGCAGGTCCACCTCCCGAACGTCCGCGGTATCGTCCCGCAGGGCCGCGCCGTAGAGGGGCAGTCCCGCCTCCTTCAAGAGGGCCGTCAGCTCCGGCAGGGTACAGCGGTAGACGGCAGAGCGGAAATGGACCCCCATTCCCGCCCGGAGGGTTTTCGGATTATAGAGATCGGCGCAGCCGGGGAGCAGGATCACCGAGGCTCCGAAGGCGTCCGCCGTGCGGAGGATGGTCCCCACATTCCCCGGGTCCTGAACGCCGTCCAGCGCCAGGAGCCGCAGACGGCCCCGGCTGTCCGGCTCCAGCCGCTCCGGCAGGGTGCAGTCCGGAAAGCGGCAGGAGAACACCGCCCCCTGGGGAGACTCCATGGGGCTGACGGAGCGCATGACGCTCTCGCTGACCTTCGCCAGCCGGGGAACGCGCCCCTCCAGCTCCCGGGGCAGCTCCACGTCCTCGGTGTACAGCAGGGCCTGGACCGGCGCGCCCCACTGAGCCGCCTCCCGGAGGAGCTTCGGGCTGTCGCACAAAAATTCTCCCGTTTCCTCGCGATAGGAACGGGAGGAGGACAGCTTCCGCAGATGAACGCAGAGGGCGTTCGCCTTACTGGTAATGATTTCCATAACGCTGCGCCCCCCTTTCCGCCGGCCCCGCCATATAGTCATCGCAGTTGAAAAGGCGTCGAAACTCCTTTTCAACCGGCGGACCGCTGGTCCGCCGGCGCGCGGCGCGCGTTTGCGTTTCCTATGAAGCCACGCGCAGAGAGCCGCTTTGCGGCCCGAACCGCCGCTGAACGGCGGTTCGTTGAAAAGAATCCATGGGATTCTTTTCAACTGCGCTGGCTATAGTGACGGAAATGACCGTCCGCCGCGGCGGCAAACTGTAGATTCTTCCTTATCATAAAGGTATCCGCCCGGCTTGTCAAGCGGCCGGGCGGTCTTTTTGGCTATTCAGTGCGTTTTAAACCAGGCGGACCGGACCTCGCCGCAGAGGTACAGGGACCCCAGGGCGCAGATCACGCCGTCCTCCCCCGCCGCCGCCAGGGCGGCTTCCAGCCCCGTTTCCACAGAGGCGCAGGGCCGGGCCTCCACCCCCCGCTCCGCCAAAAGGACGCACAGCGCCGCCGGGTCCATGGCCCGGGGGCTGTCGGGCCGGAGGACCAGCACGCGCTCCGCCAAGGGGGCCAGCAGGTCCAGCATCTCCCCGGCGTCCTTATCCGCCAGAATTCCCAGGAGGAAGGTCAGCTTTCTCCCGGGGAACAGGGTCCGCAGGCTCTCCGCTGCGGCCCGCATACCGTGGGCGTTGTGAGCGCCGTCCAGGAGGAAAACCGGGTCCCGTTCCAAAACCTCGAACCGCCCCGGCCAGCGGACCGCCGCCAGTCCCCGGCGGACCGCTTCCTCCGGGATGCTCCATCCCTTTTCCCCCAGGGCCTCCAGAGCCGTCAACGCCAGGGCGGCATTCTCCGCCTGATAGGCCCCCGCCAGGGGGAGGGTCAGCCCCTCCCAGGGCGCGAAATCGAAGGACGCGCCCTCCAGGTCAAGCCGCCGGACCGTCAGGCGGGTGAGGTCCAGCTTCGTCAGCGCCGCCCCCCGCTCCCGGCAGGTCCGGCGGAAAACCTCGTCCGCCTCAGGACAGCCCCCCCGGCTGACCACGGTCCCGCCGGGCTTGATGATTCCCGCCTTGGCGGAGGCTACGTCCCGGAGGGTGGGGCCCAGGATGGCAGTGTGGTCCATGCCCATGGCGGTCAGCACCGCCAGCTCTGGGGTCTCGATGACGTTGGACGCGTCCAGCGCTCCGCCCAGGCCGGTTTCCAAAACTACCGCGTCACAGCGCCGCTCCAGAAAATGCAGGAAGGCGGCGGCGGTGATAAGCTCAAACTCCGTGGGGTGCTCCGGCATGTCCCCGGCGGCGGAGCGGACCCGCTCCACTGCCGCGCCAAGGGCTTCGTCGGAAATCTCCTCCCCATTCACCCGGATGCGCTCGTGAAAGCGCTCCAGATGGGGGGAAGTATTCAGCCCCACCCGGTATCCCGCCGCCTCCAGCACGGAGGCGAGACAGGCGCAGACGCTTCCCTTGCCGTTGGTCCCGGCTACGTGGATAAATTTCAATGCCCACTGAGGGTCTCCCAGGCGGCGGAGCAGCTCCCGGATGCGGCCCAGGCCCGGGGCACGGGTCTCCCAGCCGTGGGCGTGAATGTAGGCGATGGCCTCTTCTCCCGTCATGCCGCCGCCTCCCTTACAGGCCGGAAACGGCGTTCTGCTTCCGCAGGATCTTCACCAGCGGCATGGCCAGGGAGGCCATGACCACAGCGTTGATCATGCCCACGATGAACCGCCAGACCAGACCCCCGAAAATCAGGGCGGGCGTATAATAGCCAAAAATCACGCTGTCCAGCCAGTTAATCAGGGTATTCCCCACCGTGGTGCAGATTGCCGCCAGGATGCAGACGGCATAGCAGACCGTCCGCCGCTCCTCCAGCCGCTGTCCCCGGAGGGACGTCAGCGCAAGGGCCCCCAGGCCCACCACCAGCCCCCGGAGAGCCGGGGGAATCAGGTACAGCACGGTCGTATAGGTGATACCGTAGGTCAGAAGCTGCTTGAAAAACTCACCCACCATGGCCACGATCACCGCGTCCACCGGGCCGAAGAGCAGCGCGGCGGCCACCACCGGCAGGGAGCCGAAGGAAATCCGCACGTTCCCCACCTGCACCGCCGCGTAGAGCGACAGGGGCAGGTACATGGCCGCCAGCAGGGCGGCGTAGCACATCCGTTTTGCAGTCATTTTGGGCATAAGAAAACCTCCTCTAAATTGCGGCAGTACGCCGCACAGAGGAAGCCCGTTCCCTGATGCGGCAGCGGGATGCGGGACACACACTGCGGAGAAGGATTCCCCTTCGTCCGGAAAGCAACTCCCCGTCTCTCCGGCACTTTGACACGCGCGTCCCTACTCTGCCTCTTGTTCTCCCGGCTCTCGCCGGGGATGAACCCTATCATATACCAACTTCCGGCAAATTACAAGACCATCCGGCAAATTCCATAAAAATCCAAATCCTTTCCCAATCGGCACAAAAAGAGGCCCCGGATTTCTCCAGGGCCTCTTCCGGCTGTTTTCGGGTTTACTTTCCGGCGGTCTCCGCCGCCTTGGCCTCAGCTGCGGCCTTGGCCTTTTCGGCCTGGGCCTTCTTGATGGCCTTGTATTTTTCCTTCTCCTCGGCGGTGGCCGCAGGGAGAATGGCGTCTCTCGGGCAGACCTTGGTGCAGAGCTTGCAGCCCACGCATTTGTCATAGTCGATGACCGCCACGCCGTTTACCACATGGATGGCGTCCTTTTTGCACTCCTTCTGGCACAGGCCGCAGCCGATGCAGGAGGTGGAGCAGACGCTCATGGCGGCCTTGCCCTTGTCCTGGTTGGCGCAGCCCACGTGGACCTTCTTGGAGACGGGGACGGAGGTGATCAGGTGGCGGGGGCACGCGCTGGCGCAGGCCATGCAGGCGGTACACTTGTCCGGGTCCACCACGGCGGTGCCGCCGGGGCCGATGGACATGGCGCCGAACTGGCACGCGGCCACGCAGGAGCCGAAGCCCAGGCAGCCGAAGGCGCACTCCAGGGGGCCTCCTGCCACCTTGGTGGCGGAGATGCAGTCCTTCACGCCCACATAGTCATACCGCTTTTTCGCATTCACGCCGCCGGTGCAGCGGACGAAGGCCACCTGCCGCTCCCCGGTGGGAGCCTCCATGCCCATGATCTTGGCAATGGCGGCGGCGTTCTCCGCCCCAGCGGGGGCGCAGGCGGTGACGGGAGCTTCTCCCGCCAGAATAGCGGCGGCGCAGCCGCCGCAGCCGGGATAGCCGCAGCCGCCGCAGTTCGCGCCGGCCAGCAGGCCCAGAATCGCTTCCTCACGGGGGTCCTTCTTCACCTCGAAAATCTTGGAGGCCACGGCCAGGACCAGGCCGAAAATCGCGCCCAGAACGCCCAGGACGGCCACCGCGAATAAAATATTCATCATAACGCAACCGCCCTCCTTACCAAATTACCAAGCCGGAGAAGCCCATGAACGCCAGGGCCATGAGACCGGCGGTGACCAGCGCGATGGGGAAGCCCTCGAAGCTCTTGGGATACTCGGCAAAAACCAGCCGCTCCCGGATGCTGGCAAACAGCACGATGGCAACCAGGAAGCCGATGCCGCCGGTGATGCCGTAGACCACGGACTCAATAAAGTTGTAACCCTCCTGAATGTTCAGCAGCGCAACGCCCAGCACCGCGCAGTTGGTGGTGATCAGGGGCAGGTACACGCCCAGGGCCGTATACAGAGAGGGCATGGACTTCTGGAGAAACATCTCAATGAACTGCACCAGAGACGCGATAACCAGAATGAAGGCCACGGTCTGCATGTACTCCAGATCCAGAGGCACCAAGATGAATTTATTCACCGCCCAGGTGATGGCGGAGGCCAGACCCATGACAAAGGTCACGGCGAAGCCCATGCCCACGGCGGTATCCACCTTCTTGGAAACGCCCAGGAAGGGGCAGATGCCCAGGAACTGGGAGAAGATGAAGTTGTTCGCCAGGATGGCGGCCAGCGTAATCGCCAGCAGTCTTGAAATTTGATCCATTTACTTGCCCTCCTTACTCTTGGACAGCGCCCACTGCATGGCGGCGATGAGGAAGCCCAGCACCAGGAAGCCGCCCACGGGCAGAGTCAGAATGCCAATGGGGAACTGCTCCGGAATGATGCGGAAGCCCGCCAGGGTTCCCGCGCCCAGCAGCTCCCGGATGAAGCACATCGCCAGCAGGACGAGGGTGTAGCCCAGGCCCTGGAAGATGCCGTCGAAGAAGGAAGCGCCCACGCCGTTCTTATAGGAGAAGGCCTCCGCCCGGCCCAGGATGATGCAGTTTACCACGATCAGCGGAATGAACACGCCCAGAGACTCGGCAATCGCCGGGACAAAGGCCTGAAGCAGCAGGTCCACGCAGGTGACGAAGCCCGCGATGACCACAATGAACATGGCGATACGGATCTTGTCGGGTACGATCTTCCGGATGGCGGAGATAACCACGTTGGCCGCCGTCAGGATGATGAGCACGGACACGCCCATGCCCAGGCCGTTCATGATGGAGGTGGTGATGGCCATGGTGGAGCACAGGCCCAGCATCTGCACCAGAACGGGGTTTTGGGTCAGCAGGCCCTCTTTCAGCTGTTTACCAAGATTCATGTTTCAGCTCCCCCTTTCTCAGCCCATCACGCCGGCCACGGCCAGCGCGGCGTTCACGCCGTTGGTCACGCCCCGGGTGGAAACCGTGGCGCCGGAGATGGCGTCCACATTCGTTCCCACTGCCAGAAGCCCGTCGGCGGCGCTCTTGCCCTCGAACTGGCTCAGGACGCCCACGCCGGAGGCGGTGGGCATGTTGGTCATGACCTTGGAGCCGATGCCCGCGGTCTCGGCGTTTTTGACGATGGACACGCCGGTGACGGTTCCTTCTCCGTCCACGCCCACCATCATTTCAATCTTGCCCTGAGAACCGCTGGCTACCACCTTGATGGCGTAGCCCGCCGTCGCGCCGCCCACCTGGGCCTCATACACGGAGTCCAGAGTGACGCTGCCGGAGGCGGCGGTCATCTCGTCGGTGAGGGTCAGCTTGTCGGAGAAGGTGGTGTTGTCCGGGTCCGCCACCACGGCCTTCATGGCCTCCACGGTCTTAGCCCAGTTGATGGCGTCGATTTTTTCCTCGGTGACGGCGTTGACGCCGCCCAATGCCGCCGCCACAACCACACAGGTGACCAGCAGCGTGACGGTCAGCTTAATAATGTACGCGGGGTCCATCTGAACCTTTTCCTTGCTCTTGGTGCTCATTTCGCGGCCCCCTCCTTCTTGTCGGATTTCACAACGCCAAAGCGCACGGGCTTGGTGTACTTGTCGATAAAGGGTACAAACAGGTTCATCACCATGATGGAGTAGCACACGCCCTCGTTATAGGAGCCGAAGTACCGGATCAGCACGGTGAACAATCCGCAGCCCACGCCGAAAATCAGCTGGCCCTTCTTGGTGACGGGGGAGGTGGCGTAGTCGGTGGCCATGAAGAACGCGCCCAGCATGAGTCCGCCGCCGAAGATGCTGTAGAGCATCCAGTCCAGGCTGCTCCCGGCCTTGGGGAACAGGAAGGTGAGGACGGCCACGGTGCCGATGTAGGCTGCGGGGGTCTGCCAGTTGATGACCTTCCGCCAGATGAGGTACACGCCGCCGATAATGAGCATCAGCGCGGAAACCTCGCCCAGGGAACCGCCGATCTGGCCCAGGAACATCTCCTTCACGCCGTATGTACCGGTGAGATTGGCGAAGCTCTCCGCCAGGGCGGCGGGGTCGGTGCCCTTCATGTAGCCAAGGGGCGTGGCGGCGGTGACGACGTCCACGTTGGACCCGAAGAGGGCCGCCTTGCCCATGGCGGGGTCCACCCAGGTGGTCATGGACCCGGCGTAGCTGGCCAGCAGCACGGCCCGGCCCGCCAGGGCGGGGTTCACGAAGTTTTTGCCAATGCCGCCGAAGAGCTGCTTGACAATGATGATGGCGAAGCAGTCGCCAATGAGAATCATCCAATAGGGAATCTGCACGGGGCTGACGAAGGCCAGCAGCATGCCGGTGACCACGGCGGAAAGGTCCAGAACGGACTGGGGCTTCTTCATCACCTTGCGGTACAGCCACTCGAAGAAGACGCACCCGGCCACGGACACCAGGGTCAGGGTCAGGGCCCGGAGGCCGAAGTTGAAGCAGGCGTACGCCAGGGCGGGCAGCATGGCGATGATGACGTCCTTCATGATGCCCTGGGTGGTCTCGCTGCCGCGGATATGGGGCGAGGAGGTGGCGATCAGCTTGAGATTCTTATAGTCCGTCATTTGTTGACAACCTCCTTTTTCGCCTCTTCGGCGGCTTTCTTGGCCTCGGCGGCGGCCTTGGCCTTGGCCGCGGCGTCCTTCACCAGCTGCTTGCCGGTTTTGAACATATGGGTCAGGTGGAGCCGGGCTGGGCAGGTGTAGGCGCAGGCGCCGCACTCCATGCAGTCCATGATGTGGGCGTCGTTCAGCTCGTCCACCAGGCCCTTGGAGGCATACTGGTACAGGAACAGGGGCTCTAAGTGCATGGGGCACACGCCCACGCACTTGCCGCAGCGGATGCACTGGGGATGCTCGACGGTCTGCTCTTCCTTCTCGCAGAAGGCCAGCATGCAGCCGGTGCCCTTGGCCACGGGGATGTCGGCGGTGTACTGGGCCATACCCATCATGGGGCCGCCGGCAATCAGCTTATAGGTGCCGTCCTTCAGCCCGCCGCAGAAGTCGAACAGGGCCGAAACCGGGGTGCCGATGGGGCACTCCACGTTCTTGGGCTCCACCACGCCGGAGCCGGAGACGGTGACCACCTTCTTCACTACGGGCATGCCCGTGGTGATGGCTTTGTAGATGGCGCAGGTGGTGTTGATATTGAAGACCGCGCATCCGATGTTGCTGGGAAGTCCTCCGGGAGGCACCTGCTTGCCGGTGATGGCCTGGCAGAGCTGTTTCTCACCGCCCTGGGGGTACCGGCAGCGGAGGCCCTCCACCACCACGGGGGCGTGCTTTTCGGCAATGGTTTTGTTCAGCTGGTCAATGCCGTTTTGTTTGTTGACCTCCACGCCGATGACGACCTTTTCCACGCCGAACATCTTGGCGAGGTAGGTCGCGCCGCCGATGATCTCCTCGGATCGCTCCAGCATGGCCCGGTGGTCGCCGGTGATGTAGGGCTCGCACTCCGCGCCGTTGATGATGACGGTATCTACTTTCCCGATGCCGCCGGAGATTTTCACATGGGTGGGGAAGGTGGCGCCGCCCATGCCGACGATGCCGGCGTTTTTCACGATCTCCACCATTTCGTCCACGCTCAGCGCGTCCGGGTTCGCGGGGGCCTGGACCTCCTCGCTCACCTCGTCCTGACAGTCATTGTCAATGACGACGGACATGATGTTCCCGCCCATGGAATAGGGACGGGGCTCCACCGCCTTGACGGTGCCGGAGACGCTGGAGTGGATGGGAGCGCCGAGACCGCGGAACTCGCCGATCTTCTGGCCCACCTTCACATGGTCGCCGGCCTTCACCAGGGGGGTGCATGGCGCGCCGAAGTGCTGGGACATGGGGATGACCACCTGAGCCGGGGCAGGCAGCTGCTCGATGGCCTTTTCATTGGTCGCGGCTTTCATGTCGTGGGGATGAACGCCGCCAAAGAACGCTTGTGCCATTATTTCACCTCATTTTTTACTGCTGACAGCGGCCCGGGCGCGGACGGGTAGACCGCCCACCGTCGGGACGGGCTGACGTGCCTGGACAGACTATCACATACTTCCTTGCATTGTACACCCTTCTTCTAAAAATGTCCAGTCTGTGAACGGCAATTTTTCTGGAAATTTTGCCATTTCCTGCGGAACGTTTTCGGCCCCGGGGGCTTCCCGGTCCTGGGAAAAAGAGAACGCCGCGCCTCCGTTTTCCAGAGGGGCGGCGCGTAATCGTTTACTTGAAAATTACCGTGCTCAGGGGGCCAGGACTAGCTCCGCCAGCCGCTCCGCCGGGTCCAGGACGGGGAGGCTCGTCCGCCCTTGCAGGGCCTCCTTCACATAGGGAAAGTGGGTGCAGCCCAGCACCACCGCCTCCGCCCCGTTTTGCTCGAAGAAGCGGAGCAGAGTCTCCAGGCCGCAGTCCTCCACAAGAGCCTCCGGCGGCGTTCCCGCCTCCACTCCCAGCACCAGCCGCAGGTTCGCCGTGCCAAACACCAGGGTATCCGGCGAAGCGTTCACCATGGCCCGCTCCACCCCGGCGGCCCCCTGGCAGTTGGCGGCCAGGACGCCCACCCGGCGGTTCTTCCGGGCGATTTCGCCGTAGACGTCCATGGGCGTCCACACGCGAAGTCCCCGGGCCTCCGCCAGGGCGTGGGCGTCGATGGTGGCGCTGAGAGAGTTGCAGTAGAGAAGGACCCGCTCCAGGCCCCGGGCCTTGATTTGGTCCAGTATGGCCCCCACGGCCTCCTCCCGGGCGGACTGGGAGCCCACCTGGAAGGCGGTCTGCTCCTCCGGGGTCCGGGAGACGGGGAAGCCGGTCCCCTCCGCTCCCTTTCTCTTTAAAAGGTCCACACCCATCTGGGTGTCTACCGGAGTCCCGGCGATGACGGCAATTTTCATATGCGTTTTCTCCTTTGTGTGCGTTTGATTCCATTAAGGAAGCACTGATTAAATCAACGTGTGCAGATTTGCGCCAGAAATTTCTGCTGACAAGGAAGAAAATCGCAGGAATCCTGACGGATTTCAAGATTTTCTAACGCAGTCCAGCGGGAATTTATGGCGTGAAGCTGTGTGCGGGGATTTCATCAGTGGTTCCTTAAAATGACGCTCCCGAAAAGAGCCGAAGGCCCCGCCTATAAATCAAAGGGGATTTCCCCCTCCATGAACAGAACGACCTTTCCCCCCAAGAAGACCCGGCCTCCTTCCAGCCGGACGGCCACCACGCCGCCCCGCCGGGAAATCTGCCGGGCCGTCATGCGGGTTTTTCCCAGCTTCTTTGCCCAAACAGGGGCCAGGAAGGTGTGAGCCCGCCCTGTTACGGGGTCCTCCATGACATGGGCCCTGGGATAAGAACAGGGGTAGAAGTACCGGGACACAAAATCGTACTCGGCGGAAGGGGCGGTCAGAATCAGCCCCAGCCCGTCCCGCAGGCCGTCCAGCTTTAAAATCAACCCGTCGTTGGGGACAAACCGGGCCAGCTCTTCCTCGCTTCCCACGGTGAGCACCAGGTCCCCGCCGTCAAAATACGCCTCCCGGGCCAGGCCGTCCGTGGCGGCCAGCATCGCCTCCGTCACCGGGACGGGCCTGGTTTTCCCAACGGGAAAATCCAGGGTAATCCAGTCCCCCTCCCGCATGGCCCGCAGTTCCCCGCTCAGGGTCTGAAAGCGCATCTCCGAAACGCCGGGCTCCACAAACTCACTGACGACGTAGGCCGACGCCAGGGTGGCATGGCCGCAGAGGTCGATCTCCCCGCTGGGGGTAAACCACCGCAGGTCATAGGTCCCGGAACCCGTTTTCACAACGAAGGCGGTCTCCGAATAGTTGTTCTCTATGGCGACGCTCTGCATAAGCGCCGCCTCCGGCATCTGCTTGCAGGGAAGCACCGCCGCCGGGTTTCCCGTAAACAGCTCCTCCGCGAAGGCGTCCGCAATGTACTGCCTCATAGCCTCTTCCCCCTATAACACGGCAATATTTGTCTTATTTTACCACACTTCCCGCCGCCGGTTCAACCCCCCTTTTTGTCCTACCCGCTCCCTCTCGTCCATATAGTGTAGGACGGGGGTGTTGTTTTGAAAAAGGGAAGCACCATGTTCTACGGCGCTCTGCTACTCACCGGGGCCAACCTGGCCCTGCGTCTTGCGGGCATGAGCTTTCAGGTCTACCTCTCCGGCCGGATTGGCGCCGCCGGGGTGGGCCTTTTGCAGCTGATTCTCTCCGTGCGGATGCTGGCCTTTACCCTGGGCTCCTCCGGGGCCCGGACCTGCGCCCTCTACCTCTCCGCCGAGGCCCTGGGCCGGCGGCGGAGCGTCCGTCCCGCCCTGCGGGGCTGCGTCCGGTACTGCCTCCTCTTCGCCCTGCCCACGGCGGCGGGGCTCTGGGTCTTCGCCCCTCAGATCGCCGGGGGCTGGATGGGGGACGCCGCCGGGGAGGCGGCCCTCCGGGCCTTTGCCCTCTTCCTGCCCGTCAGCTGCCTCAACGGCGTGATGACCGGCCTCTTCACCGCCGCCGGGCGGCTGCGGACCCTGGTGGCGGTGGAATTCCTGGAGCAGGGCTGCGCCATCGCCGTCACCTTTGTCCTCCTGGCCCGCTGGGCGGGCGGGGATACGGCCCGGGCCTGCCTGTCGGTGGCCCTGGGGTCCTCCGCCGCCGGGGCGCTGTCCCTGGGGGCCCTGTGGGTCCTCCGGCAGGAGGGCGCTCCCCTGGGCCGGGAGGACCGGCCCCCCTGGCGGCGGGTCTTCGGCCTGTCCCTGCCCGTGGGCGTGGCGGACGACCTCCGGGCGGGGCTGAACACCGTGGAAAACCTCATCATCCCCCGCCGCCTGGCCCTCTACGCCGGGACCGTCAACGCCATGGCGGACTACGGCGTGCTCCACGGCATGGTGTTCCCGGTGCTGATGTTCCCCACGGCCATTCTGGCCTCCCTGGCGGACCTGCTGGTGGCGGAGTTCTCCCGCTGCGCGCGGAATCCGGGCCGGGTCCGGGTCCGGTATCTGGCCCGGCAGGGCCTCCGGGTCTCCTGGCTCTTCGGCGTCTGCGCCGGAGGGGCCGTTTTCGCCGCCGCCCGGCCCCTGGGGGAGCTGCTCTACCGCAGCGAGGCCGCCGGGGCCTGCCTCCGGCTCTACGCCCCCCTGGTCCCCATTCTCTACCTGGATATCGTGGTGGACGCCATGTGCAAGGGCCTGGGCCAGCAGAGCGCCAACGCCCGGTACAACCTGCTGACAAACCTGCTGGACGTGGCCCTCCTCTGGCTGCTGCTGCCCCGGTTCGGCATGGGGGGCTACTATTTCAGCTTCGCCGCCTCCCATCTGGTGAACTTCGCCCTGAGCCTCCGGCGGCTGGGGAAGTCGGCGGGCCTGCGGTTCTCCCCCGGCCCGGCGGCGCGGGCCTCCCTCTGCGGAGCGGCGGCCGCCCTGCCCGTGTTCCTTCTCCGGCCCCAGGCGGGGGCGGCGGGGGCCCTGGTCCCCATGGGGTGTTATCTTCTGGCGCTGGGCTCCTTGTGGCTGTTGTTCCGGGTGGTGGGCTGGAGGGACGTTCTGTGGCTCCGGGGCCTGTTCGGAAGCGGGCGGAAGGCCGGCAATTGAATTATGGGGGAACTCCTGTTATAATGGTGAAAACGCCATTTTAGAAAGGAGCTTCCGCCATGACCTTCCGCAAGCCCTGGGCCTCCCCCCTGTTCCCCTTCTCCTGGCGGGACCTGGCCCTTACCGCGGGTATTTTTTCCTGCGCCGTGGCCCTCTGCTTCTTCCTTCAGAACGCGGGCGTCATCGAGGGCTTCGCCCCGCCGGTCTTCGTGCTGGCGGTGCTGCTGATCTCCCGGCTCACCACCGGCTACCTTTTCGGCTTCATCGCCACGGTGCTGGGCATGGTCTGCGTCAACTTCGTGTTCACCTACCCCTATTGGGCCTTCAACCTGAGCCTCTCCGGCTATCCCCTCACCTTCTTCACGCTGTTGATGGTCTCTCTCATCACCTGCACCCTCACCGCCCAGGCCAAGCGCCAGGCCAATCTCCTGGCGGAAAGCGAGCGGGAGAAGATGCGGGCCAACCTCCTCCGTTCCGTCTCCCATGACATCCGCACCCCCCTGACGTCCATCGTGGGGTCCACCTCCGCCGTGCTGGAGAACCCCGGCCTCTCCAGCCAGGAGCAGCGGGAGCTGCTGGAAAACGCCCGGGAGGAGGCCCAGTGGCTGATCCGGGTGGTGGAAAACCTCCTCTCCATCACCCGGATGGGGGACACGCAGGCCCGCATCGCCAAGGAGCCTGAGCCCGCCGAGGAGGTCCTGGGGGCCGCGGCCCAGAAGTTCCGCCGCCGCTTTCCCCACGTGAGCGTCACCGTCTCCGCCCCGGAGGAGCTGCTGATGGTCCCCATGGACCCCATCCTCATGGAGCAGGTGCTGGCCAACCTCCTGGAAAACGCCGTCGTTCACGGTCGGGCCGCCAACATCGCCCTGCTCCTGGAGGCGGAGGAGGACAGCGCCCGGATCACCGTCCGGGACGACGGCGCCGGCATCCCCAAGGAGGAGCTGGACAACCTGTTTGACGGCCGCCTCAAATCCCGCCGCCCCCCGGACGGGGACGGAAAACGGAACATGGGCCTGGGCCTCTCCGTCTGCCGGGCCATCGTCCTGGCCCACGGGGGGACCATTTCCGCCAAAAATCTGCCCCAGGGCGCGGAGCTGTCCTTCCGCCTGCCCACGGCCCGCCAGGAGGTATCCATATGAATATCCGGGAAAAAATCCTGATTGTCGAGGACGAGAAGAACATCGCCCAGTTCATCGCCGCCGTGCTGGACGGCCAGGGCTACGAGACCATCCAGGCCCGCACCGGGGCGGAGGGGCTTTCCATGATCTCCTCCCACTGCCCGGATCTGGTGATTTTGGATTTGGGCCTGCCCGACATGGACGGGCTGGACATCCTCCGGCAGCTGCGGAGCTGGTCCAGCCTGCCGGTGGTGGTGGTCTCCGCCCGCTCCCACGAGCGGGACAAGGTGACGGCCCTGGACCAGGGGGCCGACGACTATCTGACCAAGCCCTTCGGCACCGCCGAGCTGCTGGCCCGGGTCCGCACGGCCATCCGCCACACCCGCACCGCCAGCGGCAACGACGAAATCGCCCAGAAGGGCACCTATTCCGTGGGGGAGCTGGTCATCGACTACAACAAGCACCAGGTGCTGGTCCGGGGGGAAAACGTGAAGCTGACCCTCAGCGAGTTCCGCATCGTGGCCCTGCTTGGCAAGCACGCCGGAAAGGTGCTGACCTACGACTTCATTATGAAAGAGCTCTGGGGCCCCCGGGCGGGAAGCGGGAATCAGATCCTCCGGGTCAACATGGCCAACATCCGCCGCAAGATCGAGCGCAACCCCGCCGAGCCGGAATATCTTTTCACCGAGGTGGGCGTGGGCTACCGGCTGGCGGAAGGGGAGTGACGGCCCCCTCCGGGGCGGGGGACTTCTGTATGTATTTTATGGAAGTTATTCCCAAACCCAGCCAAACCCTTGCCGCTCCTGACGTTGCTGTTTTTTTACCCTTCCGCTCCCCTAAATTTTTCCCGAAAAGTCGCAAAAAACACTTGCGCCCCCTATATCTTGTGTGATATACTCGCCCCATTGCCAAAGTATTGTGGTAATCGTACACACGATTACTACTGCGGGTATAATTACTGCTAGGGGGATACAAATGAAAGTTATCAAGAGAAACGGCACCGAGGTCTCGTTTGACGTCAGCAAAATTCTGTCAGCCATTACCAGAGCCAACGAGAGCATCGACGCGGAAAAGCGCATGACCTCCACCCAGGTCCAGCGGATCACGGAATCCGTGGAGCTGGCGTGCAGGGAGCTGGGCCGTTCCCCTGGCGTAGAGGAAATTCAGGACCTGGTGGAATACCAGATCATGGCCCACGGGGCCTTCGAGGTGGCGAAGAGCTACGTCACCTACCGCTATACCCGCTCCCTGGTCCGCCGGAGCAACACCACGGACGACCGCATCCTCAGCCTCATTGAGTGCTGCAACGAGGAGGCCAAGCAGGAAAACTCCAACAAAAACCCGGTGGTGAACTCCACCCAGCGGGACTACATGGCCGGCGAGGTCTCCCGGGACCTCAGCGAGCGGCTGCTGCTGCCCAAGGAGATCGTGGAGGCCCATCAAGAGGGCATCATCCACTTCCACGACTCCGACTACTTCGCCCAGCACATGCACAACTGCGACCTGGTGAACCTGGAGGACATGCTGCAAAACGGCACCGTCATCACCGGGACCCTCATTGAGCGGCCCCACAGCTTCGCCACCGCCTGCAACATCGCCACCCAGATCGTGGCCCAGGTGGCTTCCAACCAATACGGCGGCCAGTCTATCTCCCTGGCCCACCTGGCCCCCTTCGTGGACGTGAGCCGGAAAAAGCTCCGGGTCATTGTGGAAAAGGAGCTGAAGGAAATCGGCGTTATCCTGGACGAGGACAGCCTCTCCAAGCTGGTGGAGACCCGCCTCCGGGAGGAGGTCCGGGGCGGCGTCCAGACCATCCAGTACCAGGTGCTGACCCTGCTGACCACCAACGGGCAGGCCCCCTTCGTCACGGTCTTCATGTATCTCGGCGAGGCCAAGAACGACCAGGAGCGCAAGGACCTGGCCCTTATCATCGAGGAGACCCTGGAGCAGCGTTACGAGGGCGTGAAGAACGAGGACGGCGTGTGGATTACCCCCGCCTTCCCCAAGCTCATCTACGTGCTGGAGGAGGACAACATCCACGAGGACTCCCCCTACTGGTACCTCACGAAGCTGGCGGCGAAATGCACCGCCAAGCGGATGGTCCCGGACTATATCTCCGAGAAGAAGATGCTGGAGCTGAAGGTGGACAAGAACGGCGAGGGCCACTGCTACACCTGCATGGGCTGCCGCAGCTTCCTGACGCCCTACGTGGACCCGGAGACCGGGAAGCCCAAGTACTACGGGCGGTTCAACCAGGGCGTGGTGACCATCAACCTCCCGGACGTGGCCCTGAGCTCCGGCGGGAATACCGAAAAATTCTGGGAAATCTTCCACGAGCGGCTGGAGCTGTGCCACCGGGCGCTGATGTGCCGCCATGAGCGGCTGCTGGGCACCCCCTCCGACGTGGCCCCCATTTTGTGGCAGTACGGCGCCTGCGCCCGGCTCAAGAAGGGCGAGCCCATCGACAAGCTGCTCTACGGCGGCTACTCCACCATCTCCCTGGGCTACGCCGGGCTTTACGAGTGCGTGAAGTACATGACCGGCAAGAGCCACACGGACCCCTCCGCCACCCCCTTCGCCCTGGAGATCATGGAAACCATGAACGCCGCCTGCCGGAAGTGGAAGGCGGAGCACAACATCGATTTCAGCCTCTACGGCACCCCCCTGGAGTCCACTACCTACAAGTTCGCCAAGTGCCTCCAGCGCCGCTTCGGCATTGTGGAGGGCATCAACGACAAGGGCTATATTACAAACTCCTACCACGTCCATGTGACGGAGCAGATCAACGCCTTTGACAAGCTGAAGTTCGAGGCCCAGTTCCAGCACCTGTCCCCCGGCGGCGCCATCAGCTATGTGGAAGTGCCGGACATGCAGAACAACCTGGAAGCGGTGCTCCAGGTGATGAAATTCATCTATGACAACATCATCTACGCCGAGCTGAACACCAAGAGCGACTACTGCCAGGTCTGCGGCTGGGACGGGGAAATCCGAATCGAGGAGGAGCACGGCAAGCTGGTCTGGAAGTGCCCCAAGTGCGGAAACACGGACCAGGACAAGATGAACGTGGCCCGCCGGACCTGCGGCTATATCGGGACCCAGTACTGGAACCAGGGCCGGACCCAGGAGATCCGGGACCGGGTGCTGCACCTGTAAGGGCCATGTATTACGGAGAAATCAAAGACTGCGACGTTGCCAACGGCGAGGGCGTCCGGGTCAGCCTCTTCGTCTCCGGCTGCACCAACCACTGCGAGCACTGCTTCCAGCCCCAGACCTGGGCCTTTGACTACGGCCGGCCCTTTACTGAGGAGACGGAGGACCGGATTCTCGCCCTCCTCTCCCCCAGCTATGTCAGCGGCCTGACGGTTTTGGGCGGCGAGCCCTTTGAACCGGAAAACCAGCGGGCACTCCTCCCCTTCCTGCGAAAGGTGCGGGCGGCGTACCCGGAAAAGAACATCTGGGCGTTCAGCGGCTTCACCTACGAGGAGCTGCTGACGGAGGGAAGCTATCCCCGCTGCGAGGCCACGGAGGAGCTGCTGTCCCTTCTGGACGTGCTGGTGGACGGACGTTTCGTGGAGGCGCTGAAGGACATCTCCCTCCGCTTCCGGGGCAGCTCCAATCAGCGCCTCATCGACCTGAACGCCACCCGGCGGGCCAGGGAACTGGTTCTCCTGCCGGAGCGGTAACACAAGACCCGAAAAGCGGCAAAAGCCGCTTTTCCAATGGAGGTTTTCACTATGGTAACCATGGCGCAGCGCCTGGGGGCGCTTCGCACGGGGCGGGGCCTCAGCTGCCCCGCCCTCTCCGCCGCCCTGGGCTTTCCCAGGACGGCCATAGAGAAGTTCGAGTCCGGGCGCCAGACGCCCACTCAGGACCAGCAGCGGAAGCTGGCGGACTATTTCGGCGTCACCCTTCCCTATCTCCGGGGCGAGAGCGACGACCCTGCCGAAGGGGACGGCTGGCTGGCCGGGGGCGTGCCGGAGGAGGAGCCGGTCCGGGCCCCGGCGGCTCCCCCCGCTCAAAAGAAGCCCCGCCCGGCAGCGGTGCAGGAGGACGGCGCGGTCTTCGGCGCGCTGCTGAAAAGCCCCTCCTTCCAGGCCCTGATGCGGGACGCGGCGCTGGAGGCCCTCCGCTCCCCCGAGGGGCAGGAGCTTCTGACCAAGGCCGTCCGGCGGGAGCTGGGGCGGAAATAACCGTCTTTCCAGGCTCAAGGGGCCTCCGGCCCCATCCGCGTTTTCAAACACACGCCCTTGAAGGAGGTTTCCGCTTATGGCACTGCTCCACCAAATCGAAGCGGTCTTTCAGTTGGCCGTCCAATACGGCGTGCTGCTGCTGGAGTGCGCTGGCGTCGCCGTCCTGCTGGTAACGGCGGTGAAGAGCATGATCGGCTGCGTAAAGCACAAGCCCCACGTCCGCCTGTATCTGGCTCAGGGCATCTCCCTGGCGCTGGAGTTCAAGCTGGGGGGCGAGGTGCTCCGGACGGTACTGGTCCGGGAAATGAGCGAGCTTCTGACCCTGGGGCTGGTCATTCTGCTCAGGGGGGCGCTGACCCTGATTATCCACTGGGAAATCAAAAACGAGGAGGCCCGGATGGACGAGGCCGCCGGACACGAGGAAGCCGCCTTGACCGAGACGGCCCCCAGGCTGTGACGGCCGAAACTCCCGGCCCGGTTCTTCTCCCCTTTTCCATGCGGAAATAAGAACCTGTATTCATAACCGAGGGATGCCGGATGGACGAGGATTTTTCCCGGCAGACAAGGAGTTTCCGCAGCCATACTGACGTATGGCAAGGGAAATCGGCGCGGTATGCCGGGAAAAAGACCGGCCAGGCAGCGTTCAACGGTTGTGCATACAGGTTCTAAAGGCGGCGGACGCTTGACGTCCGCCGCCCTTTTTCTCTTTTGAAGCCCTCCTACAGGTTCGCGAATACGTCCACCTGCTTTTGCAGCTCGCCTACAATCTCCTGGTTCGTGTCCATGCCGGAGGTAATGCCCGCCATATCGCTTGCCAGGGCCTGGGAGCTGTCCGCCACGCCGGTGACGCCGGCAACCGCTTCTTCCACCGCGCTGGAAATGCTGGAAATGGAAGAGGCCACGTCCTCCATGGATTCCCGGAGCCGGCCCGCCTGATCATTGAACGTGGCCATGGCCCCTTCTATATAGGCGGCGTCGTCCCGGTACTGCCGCCCGGACTGGACGGACTGCTCCAGCTGGACCTGAAGGGCCCGGCCCAGGTATTCCGCCAGCTCCCGGGCGCTGCCGGAGAGATAGTCCACCGCGCCGGTGACCACGCCGCTGACCTCCTGGATATGGCTGGCGGTCTCCGCGCAGGAGTCCGCCAGGCGGCGGATCTCCCGGGCCACTACGGCGAAGCCCTTCCCCGCCTCCCCGGCCCGGGTCGCCTCCACGGAGGCGTTGATAGCAATGAGGTCCGTCGAGGAGGAGATGGACAGGATGTCCTTGGTCAGGGCGCCGATGCGGTCCACGCTCCGGCTCTTTTCGATGGCCCGGTCCAGGACGGCCATGATCTCCTCCGTCCGGGTCCGGACGTCCTCCATCTCCGCCTGGGCGGAGCGCTCCATCTCCTCCGCCCGCTCCCGCATCGCCACAGAGTAGGCCGTGATGGACGCGCAGTCCTCCGCCATGCGCACCGCGTCCTCCTGGGTGCCGGAGGCGCTGGCCGTGATGGAGGCGGTGCTCCCGGCAATCTCCTCCAGGGCGGCGGAGAGCTGCTCCGTCAGGCCCGAGAGGTCCCGGGCGCTGCCGCTGGAGGTCCGGGTCCGCTTCCGGACCTCTCCCACCACGCCGCTGATGCGCTGAGAGCTGTCCTGGAGCGTGCCCATGGCTCCCCGGATAGGGGCCATGACGTATTTCTGGATGATCCGCAGGGCCGCCCATACCAGGAGCACCCCCGCAATCAGGGTCCCGGCGCTGACCGCCAGGGAGATGACATACACCCAGAAGAGCCGGCCCCGGGCCGCCTCCGCCCGGGCGGACACGGAGTCGGAGAGGGTGTTGATGCCCGCCTCCGCCGCCTCGCTGCGGGCGGCCACGTCCCCGTTGGCCATGGTATAGGCCTCCTGGGTCTTGCTGTCGGCGCTGGCACAGACCAGGTAGACCAGGGCGTGCTTGAAGGCATCGTAATCCTCCAGCAGTGCCCGGTACACCGCCGCCTCGTCCTCCGGGACAAAGGGCTCGTAGTCCGCCAGCTTCCCGTCCAGCTCCGCCTCCTCCGCCTTAATCTCCTGCACCAGGCGGATCATGGTGGCGTGGTCCGCCGCCACAATGTGGCTGAGGGCCAGGCGGTGGACGTCCATGATGGACCGCCGGATGTCCTCCAGCTTCGCCTCGCTGACCATGTACTCGTCCACAATGATCCCGGCGTTGGCGTGGACATTGTGGATGCTGAATACCGCCAGGACATTGGATAACAGCGTCACCAGTCCCAGCAGGACAATGGGCAGGATCAGGCGCTGCTGCAGCTTTCCTTTCATAGGTCTTCCCTCCGAAACGTAATTGGAATCCCGTCGCCTACCGGGCCGTCACGCTCTCCACCAAGTGGTCCAGCTGGGCCTGGAGGTCCGCGCCGGAGGGGTTCCCCCGGGCCATATTCCCGGCGAATTCCGCCACCGGGTCCCAGAACTTGCCTCCCACCCGCTGGAGCTGGGAGAACTCCGACTGAGCCAGCAGCGCCGCGATGGCGGGAGCCGCCTGGACCTCCGGGGATTCTGCGGCGCCGGCGTTGGCGGGGCCCTGGCCCCGGAGCTCGAAGCGGAGACGCTGGTTGTCCTCGCTGGTGATCCACTCCGCCAGGCGGGCCGCCCACTCCGGATGCCGGGAATAGGCGTTTACGCCGATGAGCTTGCAGCCGGAAAAGGAGGCCATCTGGACCTGCCGGCCCTTGCAGGTGTATGTAGGCAGCTTGGCGGCCCCGGCGTTTTCGCCCCATGCCTCCTGAACCGCCACGGCGTTCCACACGCCGCTGATCCCGGCGATGACGGAGCCGTCCCGGACGCCCGCCAGGAATTCCTCGTCCGTCCGGCTTGCAAAGCCGGGGCTGGCGGCAACATTCAGCATGGCCCGGGCCACGTCCACCCCGGCGATGGGGCCCTCGGTACTGTTCCAGGTGCAGTGGTTGGTAAGGCCGTCCTCGTTCAGCCCCACCTCCAGTCCGGTGTTTCCAAAGAAGGCGTAGACGTACCAGGCGGAGGACCAGTCCATCACTACCAGCCGCCTGCTCTCCGCCGCAGCCTCCAGCATCCGGTCCAGGGTCCGGACGTCCTCTTCTGAGAAGTAAGCCTTATTATAATAGAGGAAATAGCCATTGTCCGCCGTCAGGGGGTAGGCGTAGGGCACGCCGTCCACGCTGGCCGCCTCCACGGCGGCGGAGAGGTTCGCAGCCCGGATGGAGCCGGGGTCCTCAATGGGGTCCAGCCCCCCGGCGGCGGCCAGGGCGGCCACCTGGTCATCGGCAAAGGCGAAGACGTCCGCTCCGCCCTCCAGGTCTCCCAGCAGCGCGTCCTTGCAGTGGGACTCGCTCTCGGGCTGGAAGGTGATGCGGAAGTCCGCCTCTCCGGCGTAGCGGGACTGGAAGGAGGCAAAGACCTCCTGAAGCAGGGCCTCGTCCTCCTCCGCGCCCCAGACGGTCAGCTCCACGGTCTCCCTCTCCGGGACGGTGCTCTCCGGCGGCGCCTGGTCCTTGCAGGCGGGGAGGAGCAGCAGCGCTCCCAGGCACAGGAGCAGAAACACATACTTCTTCATAGCGTCAGGCCCTTCCGGTGGATTTCAGCGGCCATGCGCCCGGGAGGCGCGGCCGGTTTCAGGGGGTTGATTTGCGTCTTTAATGTACACGGCAATAGTATAGCATTTTTTTCTTACGCTGGCAAGATATTCTCTTCCCTCAAGGCCCTGTATTTTCTGGGGGGGAAACGCCGCGCCAAAGGGAAACCGAAAAGCCGGCAAGCTCTTGACCTGGGCGCTTTTCCGCCCTGAGCTTGCCGGCTTTTCCGTGGTATGAAATTTCCGCAAGGGCCTGGTTCTCTTCCGTTTCCGGCACGCCGGAATCCATCAGAGCTCCGTAAACACCGTGTGCTGGCGGCGGTAGGCGTCGTTGTCCTTCTGCCTCAGCTCATTCTCCACCTGGGCCAGCTGACGTTCCAGGCTCTCCCGCTTCGTTTCATCGGTCTCCTGGTCGAGCTTGGCCTCCAGCTTTTCCTTTTTTTCCTTCAGCTTCCTGATCTCCCGGTCCACCGCGTCGGTATTGCCGGCGCATTTCTCCTCCTTACGGTCTTTGCCCGGCGGGGCGGCTTTCTCCGGGACCGTCGGCTCCTCGTCTTTCTCTGGGTCCTCCGCTTCGGGAGCTCCCGCCGTCTTGGGGGCCGCGGGGGCGTCCTCCGCCGCCTCGGGGTTGTCGAAGTAAATTTTCGGTCCGCCGTCCTCGTCCTTCCCCAGCCAATAGCGGCCATAGGACTCCCGCTTCTTCTCTCCCTCCGGGACGTACTCGTCCTGGACGGGCTTCAGCGGACGCTGGGACGCGGGCGCGGATCCGGAACGGACCCCGGCGGGCCGCTCCGCCTCCCGGACGGCGGGAGGCGCGGCGGTTCGGGGCGCGCTGCTGGAAATTAGGATCATGGAGACCCCTCCCTTCTGGTTTCGTTAGGTCCAGTTTATAGCCAGCGCAGTTGAAAAGAATCCAATTGGATTCTTTTCAACGACCCGCCGCTAAGCGGCGGGTCGGGCCGCAAGGCGGCTTTCTGCGCACGGCTTCATAGGAAACGCAAACACGCGCTGCGCGCCGGCGGACCAGCGGCCCGCCGGTTGAAAAGAAGCGTCAGCTCCTTTTCAACTGCGTTAAGGAAGCACTGATTTAATCAACGTGTGCAGATTTGCGCCAGAAATTTTCGCTGGCAAGGAAGAAAATCGCAGAAATCCTGGCGGATTTCAAGATTTTCTGACGCAGATCAGCGGAAATTTATGGCGTAAAGATGTGTGCGGGGATTAAATCAGTGTTTCCTTAACTATACCACGCCGCCGCCGGTTTTCAAGGGCTTCGCTCTGAACGGCCGCCCGGTTGTCTTGAAATGTTCAGCAGCACGTCCAGACGGAAGCGCCCGCCGGTCTTCTCATACGCCGCCGCCCCGCCGTACTTCTCCGCCGCCGCCCGGATATTGCGCAGCCCTGTCCCGGGCTCCGGCGGCGGGCCGGGGGCGCAGCTGTTCTCGAACTCCAAACGGTAGAAATCCCCCTGCCGCTCTCCCCGGACCCGGAGGAAGGGCTCCCCTTCCGCCTCCCCGCAGGCCCGGAGGGCGTTGTCCAGGGCGTTGGCGGCGATGACGCAGAGGTCGAAGCTGTCCAGGCTCCCGTCCGCCGGCAGGCGGAGGGATATTTCCGCCGGAATGCCCTTCGCCTCCGCCAGAGCCAGCTTTTCCCCCAGCAGCGCGTCCACCGCCGGGTCCCCCGTCCGGCAGGGCGGGGCCAGGGCGTCGGAAGCCGCCTCCATTTTCGCCAGATAGCTCCGGGCCTCCTCCGTCCGCCCGGCGGAGAGGAGGCCGTCCAGGACGGAGAGGTGGTTTTGGAGGTCGTGGCGGAAAGAGCGGGTCTTCTCATAGCGGGCCTGGGCCTCAGCCACATAAGTCCGCTGAGCCTGGACCGACTGGCTGAGGGAAGCCAGCTCCGCCTGGGCCCGGACCCCCCGGCACGCCCGGCGGTACGCGTACAGCGTACACAGCAGCGCCGCCAGCCCCAGGGCCTGGAGGGCCAAAAGGGCCAAATGCCGCCCCGGCGGCTCCGGGGAGAGGGACAGGCGGCTGTAGGCCGTCTCCAGAATATACAGCTCCGCTGCCAGGAAAAACAGGCCGGGCAGGGGCAGCAGCCCCAGATTGGGCTCGTCCTCCTCCAGCGGGAGGAGGCGCAGAACCAGCCCATAGCACAGGGCGCACAGGGCAATGGACGCCAGGACCGACAGGACGATCAGGGCATACACGGGCAGGCCCATGGACACATGGGGATAAAATAGAGCCTCCACGGAGTTCACCATACCCGCGGCCATCTGGAATACATACACCGCCAGCAGCGCCGCCGTGCAGGAGGGGACGGGCCGGTTCCTCAGGGCCAGGCGGCTCATGGCGTACAGGGCCGCCAGCGCCGCCGCCATGGCCGCCGGCGCGCCCCATCCGGCGGCGCTGAAGGCGGCTTCAATGCCGGACAGCAGCAGGAGGTAAAGGGCAAACTGCCACGCCCTGCCCCGCTGCCCCGTCAGGCGGCAGAGAAAGGCCATGTGCAAGAGGCCCTGGGCGGCGAGGCTGAAGCCGTTCAGCCAGATCATAAACCAGTCCATTTCATCCTCCCCGTTCCCGCATGCGGTGCAGCAGCGCCTGGGTCAGGTCTCCCTCCCGGAGGCGGGAGACGGGGACTGTCCCCCCTCCGCTCAGCCTCACCTGACCGCCGCCGCAGCCCCGCACATGGTCCAGATTCACCAGGTAGCTCCGGTGACAGCGGAAGAAACCGCTTCCCAGCCGCCGCTCCAGGTCCGTCAGCTTGTCATAGTAGTCCACAACGCCGCCGTCCTTCCGGTGGAGGTAGACCTTCCGCCCCATTACCTCGCAGTAGGCAATTTCGTCCAGGGGGACCACCTCCCAGGCGGTTCCCCGCTGGATCAGCAGGCTCCGGGCCCGCCGCCGGTCCAGGTCCTCCAGGGCCCGCTCCAGCGTCCGGCGGAGCCGCCGGGGGTCCGCCGGCTTCACCAGGTAGTCGAAGGCCCGGACCTCAAAGGCGTCGAAGACCCGCTCCCGCAGAACCGTCAAAAACACCACCAGGCACCCGTCCCCCCGGCGGAGGAGGGCTTTCGCCGTCTCCAGGCCGTCAGGCGGGTCCATCTGAATGTCCAGGAACACCAGGTCGAAGCGCTCCCCGGCCTCCAGCAGGGCCTGTCCGCCGGAGAAGCGGCTAAGGCGGAAATCCCGGCAGTCCAATTCCGCCAGGCACTCCGAAATTTGGGCGGAGAGCCGGTCCAGCATATAAGGTTCGTCGTCGCAGACCGCGAAGTGCAGCATTCTAAATCACCGTCCCGCATCGTAGCAAACCCCCGCCGGCATGTCAAGCCCGCCGCTCTGAAATGCCGGACCGCCGTCTTGAACGGTCAGGCCCCCGGTCCGTGAAGCGCCTTTGCGGCATGGTTTTGAAGCAAAAGGGGGTTCCCATGCGGAAACAGTATACCACCGAATCCCCGGGAAGAAAAGGGGCCTCCGTCCGGGAGTGTCCCAGCGAGCATTTATTATTTATAGTGAGAAGAAAACGCAGGAGTGGACCTGCGTGTCCGCCCGGCGAAAAAAGCGGAGGGCCATGCCCTCCGCCTTTCACACGTCAGCACCCAAAGAAAAGCCGCACAGCCAGCGCCGCCGCCGCAAAGCCCGTCAGGTCCGCCGCCAGGGCGGCGGGAACGGTGTGCCGGGTCTTTGTGATTCCGGCGGAGCCGAAATAGACGGCGATGGTGTAAAAGGTGGTCTCCGTGCTGCCCAGCATCACCGCCGCCACCCGGCCCACGTAGCTGTCCGCACCGTGGGAGGCCATCAGGTCACTGGCCACCGCCAGGGCCCCGTTCCCGGACACCGGCCGGACCAGCATCAGCGGCGCGGTCTCCGGCGGAATGCCCAGCAGGTCCAGCGCCGGGGCGCAGAGCCCGGACAGCCACTCCATGGCCCCGGAGGCCCGGAACATGCTCACCGCCGTCAGCAGCCCCACCAGGGCCGGGACGATGCGCAGCAGCACCGACAGCCCCTCCTCCGCCCCGTGGGTCAGGGCGGCGTACACGTCCACCCGCTTCCCCAGGCCGTACAACGCCACCCCCGCCAGCAGCACGGGAATCACCAGCGAGCTGAGGTTCATCGCCGTGCCCTCCCGCAGGACAGCAGCCTTTCCGCCGTCAATCCCGCCGCCACCGACAGGACGGAGGCCAGCCACACCGCCGGAAGAATATCAAAGGGCGTTTCACACCCGGCGGCGGCCCGGACCGAGGCGATGGTGGCCGGGATCAGCTGGATGGAGGCGGTGTTCAGCACCACCAGCCGGCACAGCTCGTCGCTGGCCACGCCGCCGCAGCCCTTCGCCATCCTCCTGGCGGCCCGGATGCCCAGGGGGGTCGCCGCGTTGCCCAGGCCCAGGAGGTTCGCCGACACGTTGGCGGATACCGCCGCCAGGGTCTCCGGGTCCTTGCAGGCGTTGGGCAGGAGCCTCCGCAGGACGGGCCGGAACAGCCGCGCCAGCCCCGCCGAGAGGCCGCAGGCATTCATGATCTCCATGACCCCGCTCCAGAGGCAGAGGACTCCCGCCATGGCCAGGCTCAGCTCAATGGCGGACCGGGCCCCCTCCAGCGCCGCGTTCGCCACCGCGTCCAGGTTCCCCGAGAGGAGGCCGAAGACCAGCGAAAGTGTCACCATCCCGGTCCAAACCCATGCCATTTCCATAATTTTCCTCCATTTTTTTACTTTTTTCGCCAAATTATGAATATCTTCTTAATTTTTTCCAGGAAAGAATTGACAAACTCAATATTTGTATGATAAGGTTACACCACCTGTTGGAAGATGCTGCGGGCATAGGGAAAGGAGGAGAGCTGTGAAATCAACTGGAATCGTAAGAAAGGTGGATGAGTTGGGCAGGATTGTGCTTCCCATCGAGATGCGGCGCACCCTGGACATTGCCGAGCGCGACGCATTGGAAATCTATGTGGAAGGCTCGTCCGTTATACTCAAAAAGTACAAACCCAGCTGTATTTTCTGCGACGCCACCAAGGACGTTACTCTCTTCAAGGGCAAGAGTGTCTGTCCCAGATGTATGAAGGAGCTGTCCCATGTGAACGCCTCCTGAGGCGTCGCCCTTTTCAGCGGACTAGGGCCGGGGCGCAAGCCCGGCCCGACCCATCGGGTATGCGCCGGGGGTAAAACCAACCTAACGCATAAATAACACAACAGGGACTTTCTCCCCGCCGTGGTGGAAGACGGCGGGGGGGAGTCCTTGTTTATTTGCGCAAAAAATGACGCGGAAGCTGCCAGGCGGCAGTTCCGCGCCGTTCGTTTTTCTCAAATGTCCAAAGGCCGCTCCTCCCGGCCCGAGAGGGTCAGCAGCACCGAGTGCGCAAAGCCCGCCGCCCGGGCCAGCTCCGCCGCCTGGGCGTAGCCGTGGACAATGGCCCCGGCGCTGTGGGCGTCGGCGGTGAGGATGACGCTTCCCCCCATGGCCCGCCACTCCCGCAGGAGGAACAGGGCCGGGTAGGGGACGCTCCGGTATCCCCGAAACATGGCCCCGGTGTTGATCTCCAGCAGCGTCTCCGCCGGGTCTGCGGCGTGGAGGGCCTCTAGGGCGGCGGCGCGGTAGCGGGGGTCTTCTTCGTCAAAAAAGCCGCCGTCCTCGTTGAACTTGGCGATCAGGTCAATGTGGCCCAAAATCGTGGGCTTCCTCTCCGCCATCCGGAGGACCTCGGCGTAATAGCGCTCCGCCATGGCATAGGCGTCTCCGTGAAACGCCTCCGCCTGGCAGGCCGCCAGCCGTTCCGCGTCCCAGTCGACGGTGTAAAGCCCGCCGTCAGGACCCTTCAGGCGGTGGGCGCTCCCGATCCAGTAGTCGAAGTCCTCCGCCGTCACGTCGGCGCAGTTGTCCAGCTCGACGCCCAGCAGCACGTCCATCCGCCCGGCGTACTCCTCCCGGAGCCGCAAGACCTCCGCCCGGTAGGCCGTCATGTCCGCCGGGAGGACCCCGCCCTCGTCCTCCGGAATGGGGGTGTGGCTGTGGCCCGAGGCCCCGAAGGAGACCGCCCCGGCCGCAAAGGCCGCCCGGGCCATCTCCGCCAGGGCGTCCTCCCCGTCGCAGAGGCGCGAGTGGGTATGGACGGAACAGAAGGTGCTCATTGCATCCGCTCCTGCTTTACCTTGTGGTCCACTACGTGGCGCTTTTCCAGCTCCCGGGTGACGTCCTCCACCGAAATGCCCATCTGGACCATCAGCACCATCACGTGGTAGCAGAGGTCGGCAATCTCATAGACCGTCTCCTCCCGGTCCTCCTTCCGTCCGGCGATGACGACCTCGGTACACTCCTCCCCCACTTTCTTGAGAATCTTGTCCAGGCCCTTTTCAAACAGGTAGGTGGTATAGCTGCCCTCCTTGGGGCTGGTCTTCCGCCCGGCGATAAGCCGGTACAGGCCCTCATAGCTGAACCGCTTCAGCTCGTCGGAGAGGTACAGCTCCCGAAAAAAGCAGCTCTCCGCCCCGGTGTGGCAGGCGGGGCCGTCCTTCACCACCTCCACCACCAGGGCGTCGGCGTCGCAGTCGGCGGTGATGGACACCACATGCTGGCGGTTCCCGCTGGTCTCCCCCTTCCGCCAGAGCTCCTGGCGGCTCCGGCTCCAGAAGCAGGTCTTCCGCTCGTCAATGGTAACGGCCAGGCTCTCGGCGTTCATATAGGCCAGGGTCAGGACCTCCTTGGTGTAGTGGTCCTGGACTATGGCGGGAATCAGGCCCCGCTCGTCAAATTTCAAATCCATGTCACGCGTCCTCCCGCTCCACGATATGGAACCGGCAGTCCTGCGCCCCGTTCAGGATGGTCCCCCCCGGGTCCACCTCAAAGCTCAAATCCGGCCACAGTTCCCGGAGGATGTGCAGTACGCTCTGCCGGGAGCACTCGCACAGCAGGCTGGAGTTGATATATCCCTGCGTGTGGAGGGAACAGGTACACTGGCGGAAAATCAGCCAGAATTCCTTCCCGGACCGCACAATCTCCGTGTCCAGTCCGCCCATTTCCCCCAGGGCCCGGAAAAACGCGTCGATATCTCCGCCGCTCCGCTCCTGCACGCCCCGGTAGAAATCCAGCATTCCCATCTGGAGGCAGTTCTCCGCACACCTCCGGAGCAGGGTGCCCCGCTCCTCCGCCGGCAGGGCCGCCAGCCCCGCCTCAAAACCCGGAAACCACCAGCGAATCTCACTGTCCATGTTGTACGCCCCTTTCGAATATCGGTTTCACAGCCGCATCTCCACGCCCTTGCCGCGAAGAAAGCGCTTTAATTCCTTGATGTCTACCTGCCTGGAATGGAAAATCGAGGCGGCCAGCCCCGCGTCCACGCCCGGGTGGGTGAACAGCTCCGCGAAATGCTCCATATTCCCCGCCCCGCCGCTGGCGATGATGGGCACTTTTACCCGCGCCGCCAGAGCATCCAGCATTTCCAGGTCAAAGCCGCGTTTCACGCCGTCCGTGTCGATGGAGTTCAGCACAATCTCCCCCGCGCCGTCCCCCACGCCCCGGACCGCCCACTCCATGGCGTCGATGCCGGTATCCTCCCGGCCCCCTTTGGCAAAGAGGCGGAACCGCCCCTCCACACGCTTCACGTCCATGCTGAGAACCACGCACTGGTCCCCGTAGCGCTTCGCCGCCGCGGCGATGATGGACGGGTCCGCGATGGCTCCAGAGTTGACGCTCACCTTGTCCGCGCCGCATTTCAGCACCCGGTCGAAGTCCTCCAGCGTCCGGACGCCGCCCCCCACCGTCAGGGGAATGAAGATCTCGGAGGCCACCCGGCGGAGGATATCCGTGAACAGCCCCCGGCCCTCGGCGGAGGCGGTGATGTCATAGAACACCAGCTCGTCGGCCCCGGAGGCGTTGTAGAACCGGGCCAGCTCCACCGGGTCCGCCAGGTCCCGGAGTCCTTCAAAGTTGGTCCCCTTCACCACCCGGCCGTCCCGCACGTCCAGGCAGGGGATGATGCGCTTGGCTAACACGTCCCCACCTCCTGAATCACGGTCCGGAGGTCCAGCCGCCCGTCATACAGGGCCCTGCCCAGGATGGCGGCCCGGACCCCCATGCGCTCCAGCCGCCGCAGCTCTTCCAGAGAGCTCACGCCGCCGGAGGCGGTAATCTCCAGGCCCTCGATTTGGGTCAGCTCCTCGTAAAGCTCCAGGTTGGTCCCCAGGCCCGCGCCGTCCCGGCTGATGTCGGTGTAGATGACGGTCCTCACCCCCGCGTCCCGAAGGCGGCGGCAAAAGTCCACTCCCTTCTCCCGGGAGAGCTCCTTCCAGCCGTTGACGGCCACATAGCCGTCCCGGGCATCCACGCCCACGGCGATCTGCTCTCCGTATTTCCGGGCCATGCGGGCGGTAAAGTCGAAGTCCTTTACGGCAGCCGTGCCTAAAATGCACCGGCTCACCCCCAGGTCCAGATACCGGCGGATGCGCTCCTCCGTGCGGACGCCGCCGCCCACCTCGATGTACAGCCCGCCCTGGCGGGCGATGGCGGCGATGCTGTCAAAGTTCGCCGCAGTGCCGTCCCGGGCTCCGTCCAGGTCCACGACGTGGAGATACCGGGCCCCGGCGTCCAGGAACGCCCGGGCCTGGGCGCAGGGGTCCGCGCCGTAGACGGTCTCCTGGTCGTAGTCCCCCTGGTAGAGGCGGACCACCTGCCCGCCCCGGAGGTCAATGGCTGGGAAAATCTGCATAATACCGCCTCCCTTATTCGTGGACCTTGCAGGTCAGCTCTTCCACGTCCAGGCGGAAGACGCAGACGCCGTCCAGCGCGGCCTCTCCGATCTCCCATTGGTCCTTGCCGCCGACGCGGCGCAAAATGGCGTTCAGGCCCGCCCGCTTCTCCTCCGGCGTCTCCAGGAACGTCACCGGACCGCCGCCCATGACGCATTGGAAGCGGGAGGTATAGTCACAGGCCCTGGGGCCCGTGACCCACTCGTGGCCGCAGTCCATCTCAAAGGCGGCCCAGCCGCTTTCCCGGATAAGGCCGATTTTCCGCCCCTCCTTCGCGCTGTGGAAATAGAAGGCATAATGCCCGTCCTTTTCGGCAAAGCCGAAGTCCATGGGGACGACATAGGCCCGCCCCCCGCCGCACAGCCCCAGGCGGCAGCAATCACAGGCTGTTATAATCTCCCGGATTTTTACAGGGTCCGTGACCTCCCGGTCCTTTCTTCGCATCCCGGTGTTCCCTCCTTACAATTCCGCAAAGGCCCGCAGCAACCGCAGCCCCGCGTCCCCGGACTTCTCCGGGTGGAACTGGGCGCCCCAGACGTTCCCCCGGCGCACCGCGCCGGTGACGGCGAGGGTCCCATACCGGGACGTTCCCAGTGTGCTGTCCCCGCAGTTCCGGGCGTAGAAGCTGTGGACATAGTAAACATATTCGCCATTCTTGAAATATTTGAACAGCGGGTCGTCTTTTCCAATTTCCAGGCTGTTCCAGCCCATATGGGGCACCTTCAGCGTCCCGTCCGCCAGGTCCTCTCCCAAAAAGGCCACCTCGCCGGGAATCAGGCCCAGGCCGGGATGCTCGCCGTACTCAAAGCTCCGGTCAAAGAGGAGCTGCATCCCCAGGCAGATGCCCAGGAGCGGCTTCCGCTCCGCCTCCTCCAGCAGGACGGGGACCAGGCCCGTGGCGTCCAGCTTGGCCCGGGCGTCGCCGAAGGCTCCCACGCCGGGGAGGATGATGCGCTCCGCCGCCCGGAGGCGCTCCGCCTCGCCGGTGACCTCCGTCTCCAGGCCCAGGGCGCGGAGGCTGGATTGCAGGGAAAACAGGTTCCCCACGCCGTAATCCACAATGGCGGTCATCACAGCACCCCTTTCGTGCTGGGGACCTCGTTCAAATGCTTGGGGTCCAAGGACGCCGCCTCCTTCAGCGCCCGGCCCGCGCCCTTGAAGACCGCCTCCAGAATGTGGTGGGTGTTCTCCCCCGCCATCTGGCGGATATGGAGGGACCCGGGGCAGTTCCGCACGAAGCCCAGCCAGAATTCCTTCGCCAGCTCCGTGTCGAAGTCCCCCGCCTTGGCGGCGGGCAGGTCCACCGCCCAGCCTAAATAATCCCGGCCCGAGAGGTCCACGGCGCACAGGACCAGCGTCTCGTCCATGGGCAGCAGGAACTGCCCGTAGCGGACCAGCCCCCGCTTGTCCCCCAGGGCCTCCTGAAAGGCCTTGCCCAGGCAGATGCCAATATCCTCCACGGAGTGGTGGTAATCCACCTGGGTGTCCCCGTGGCAGGTCACGGAGAGGTCGAAGTCCCCGTGCCGGGCGAAGAGCTCCAGCATGTGGTCCAGAAAGCCGCAGCCGGTGGAAACCTCCGCCCTTCCGGTTCCGTCCAGATTCAGGGAGAGCTTGATTTGGGTCTCCCGGGTGTTCCGTTGAATGCTCGCGGTGCGCATGGCGTTTCCCTCCTTACAGCTCGCTCAGCAGCCGGCCGATCTGCTCGATCAGCGCCTCCATCTGCTCCCTGGAACCAATGGTAATCCGGCAGAAGTCCCGAATCCGGTCCCTGTCGAACCAGCGGACCAGAATGCCGGCCTCCTTTAATTTCCGGTACAGCTCCCCGCCGGGCAGGCGGCCCGATTGGGCGAAAATGAAATTGGCGGAGGAGGGCAGGACCCGAAAGCCCCGGGCCTCCAGCGCCTCCGTGGTCCAGGCCCGGTTGTCCCGCACGGCCCGGCAGCAGGACTGGAAGTACTCCTCATCCTCCACGGCGGCGGCCCCCGCCAGCAGGGAGAGGCGGTTGACGTTATAGGGGTTGAAGCTGTACTTCACCCGGTTCAGGTCCGCGATCAGCTCCGCAGAGCCCAGGGCGAAGCCGACGCGCCCCCCCGCCAAGGAGCGGCTCTTGGACATGGTCTGCGTCACCAGGAGATTGTCATACTCCCGGACCAGGGGGACGCAGCTCTCCGCACCGAAGTCCACATACGCCTCGTCCACAACGACCACCCGGTCCCGGTCCTTTTCCAGCAGCCGCCGGATCTCCGAGACGGAAACCGTCATGCCCGTGGGGGCGTTGGGATTGGCGATGACCACAGTGCCGGGAAAGTCCAGATAGTCCTCCACGTTCAGGGAGAAGTCCTCCCGCAGGGGGACCCGCCGGGCCTTCAGGCCGAACAGGGCCGCCTGGGCTTCGTAGAAGCCATATGTAATGTCCGCAAAGGCCGCGCCCTTCCCCTCCCCGCAGAAGGCCCGGAAGGCAAAGGCCAGAATCTCGTCGGAGCCGTTGCCGGAAATCACGTTCTCCGGGGCCAGGCCGTACCGTTTGGCAATGGCGGCGTTCAGAGCGGCGCAGGCGGGGTCGGAGTAGAGATAGAGCTTTTCCGCCTCCGCCCGGGAGACGGCCTCCAGCACCTTCGGCGAGGGCGGGAAGGGGCTTTCGTTGGTGTTCAATTTAATGTATTGCTGGTCCCGGGGCTGCTCGCCGGGGGTGTAGGGGGCCAGGCGACGGGCCTCCGGGGATAAAAACCGGCTCATATAACCACCGCTTTCATTCAGATTCTTTCCGGCTCAGGGCCGACCGGGCGTGTCCCTCCAGCCCCTCCCGCCGGGCAAAGTCCGCGATGCGGTCCGCGCAGGCGTTCAGCGCCGCCTGGTCATAGCACAGGAAGCTGGATCGCTTCATAAAGTCGTCCACGCCCAAGGGGCTGGAAAACCGGGCGGTGCCGGAGGTAGGCAGGGTGTGGTTGGGTCCCGCGAAGTAGTCCCCCAGGGCCTCCGGGGTAAACCTGCCCAGGAAGACGCTCCCGGCGTTTTTGACGCGGGGCAGCAGGGCGAAGGGGTCGTCCACGCAGAGCTCCAGGTGCTCCGGGGCAATGCGGTTCACCGCCTCCACCGCTTTTTCCAGACTGTCCGTGACGATGATCTTCCCGTTGTCCTCGATGGATTTCCGGGCGGTCTCCCTCCGGGGCAGGGCCTCCAGCTGGGCCTCCACCGCCGCCCGGACGGCCTCCGCCAATTCCCGGCTGTCCGTCACCAGCACGGCGGAGGACAGCGGGTCGTGCTCCGCCTGGCTGAGGAGGTCCGCCGCCACCCACTCGGGGTTCGACTTTCCGTCCGCCAGGACTAAAATTTCACTGGGCCCGGCGATCATGTCGATGGCCGCCTGGCCGAAGACCTTCCGCTTGGCGGTGGCCACAAAGACCCCGCCGGGACCCACGATCTTATCCACCCGGGGCACCGTCTCCGTGCCGTAGGCCAGGGCCGCCACGGCCTGGGCCCCGCCAATCTTGAACACGTCCGTTACCTCTGCCAGCTCCGCCGCCATCAGGGCTTCCGGGCTGACGCTGCCATCCTTTCGGGGAGGCGTTACCAGGACAATATCCCGCACTCCGGCGATCTGCGCCGGAATGGCGTTCATCAAAATGGTGGAAGGGAACGCCTCCGGGCTCCGGGGCACGCAGATGCCCACCTTTTCAATGGGCGTCCACCGCTGGCCCATGACCATGCCGGGGCGGTCCGCCAGGAGAAAGCCGTTGTGCTTCTGCCGCTCATGGAAGCGCCGGATGTTCTCCGCCGCCTCCCGCAGGGTCTCCAGAAAATACGGGGCTACCGCTTCCCTGGCGGCGTCGAACTCCGCCGCGCTCACCCACAGGTCCCCCGGCTCCGCGCCGTCGAAGCGGCGGGTGTAGTCCCGGAGGGCGGCGTCGCCCCGCGCCCGGACCTCCCGGATAATCTCGTCCACGGCGGCGGAGACGTCCTCCTCCGCCTGGATGTCCCGGTTCAGGAACTCCTCCGGCGAGAGGCTGTCAAACTCCAAAATCCGCATCATGCCCCCGTCACCTCCGTCAGCCTGCCCAGCAGGGTCTCGATTTCCCGGCGCTTAAACTGGAAGCCGGCCCGGTTGGCAACAAACCGGGCGGAGATGGGCATAAACTCCGCCAGCACCTTCAAATGGTTCTCCCGCAGGGTGGTCCCCGTCTCCACAATGTCCACAATCACGTCGGAGAGCCCCAGAAGCGGGGCCAGCTCAATGGAGCCGTTCAGCTTGATAATGTCGATATCCCGGCCCTGGGCGGCGTAGTAGGCTTTCGCAATGTTCACGAACTTCGTGGCCACCCGGAGCGTCCGGCCCGGGTCGTCGGCGAAGTCCTCGGGCCCCGCCACGCACATGCGGCACTTCCCCAGGCCCGTGTCCAGCAGCTCGTACACGTCGGCGCCGGACTCCTCCAGAATATCCTTGCCCACGATGCCGATATCCGCCGCGCCGTGCTCCACATAAATGGCCACGTCGCTGGGCTTCACCAGGAAATAGCGGATGCCGGCGGCGGGGTTCTCCACCACCAGCTTCCGGCTCTCGTTGTAATCCTCCGGACAGCCGTAGCCCACGCCGGCCAGGAGGTTATACACCTTGTCCCCCAGGCGGCCCTTGGGCAGGGCCACGTTCAGCATGGTCTTCTCCTCCGCCTCGGGAACGGCGTCACTCAGGCGGTCCAGCTCGTCCAGGTACAACGCGAAGCCCACGGCCCGGGCCCCGGGGCGGAACTGCTCCGCCAGGGGGTCGTACCGCCCGCCCTTGAGCACCGCCCGGGGCAGGCCCGCCACATAGCCCTGCAGTACCAGGCCGTTGTAATACTCCATGTCGTTCACCAGGGACAGGTCCAGCCGCAGGCTCTGGCCCTGGGCCTCCAGGGCCTCGCACAGGGTCCGCAGCTCCGCCAGGGCCCCGCCCATGGCGGCGTTGAGGGCGATAGGCTCCGCCTGGGCCAGCACCGTTTCCCAGTCCCCCGCCAGGGCGTCCAGGCGGCAGAGGGCGTCCGTGCCCTGCCTGGACAGCCCCGCCTCCGCCGCTGCGGCCCTCAGCTCGTGGAGATTGCGGTCCCGGATGCAGCGGAGCAGCCGGGGCCGGGCGCTCTCCGGCGTGCCCACCGCGTCCAGAAGGCCCGCCACAAAGCCCATGTGGCTGGCCTCCAGCACGAAGTCCCGGCCCGTCAGGGCCAGGCTCCGCCCGGCTAGAAGCACCGCCTGGGCGGTGATTCCGTCGTCCACCTCGCCAATGCACTCCAGGCCCATCTGGCTGATTTCCTGGAAGGTGTGGCTCTCCTGGCTGGGGCGGTAGACGTTCTCGAAATAGTAGAAGCGCCCGCAGCCGCCCTCCTCCACCTGGGCGTTCTTGGCGATGGAGAGGGTCACGTCCGGCTTCAGCGCCAGCAGCCGCCCGTCCAGGTCCGTGAAGGTGATTACCTGGTCGCTGGTTAAGAAGCGGCGGTTCTGCTGGTAGAGGCCGTACTCCTCAAAGCGCCCCATGCGGTATTGCCGGAAGCCCGCCTGCTCGTACAGCATGCGGAGCCGGAGGGACAGGTGCTCCTGGGGGCGCAGAATATTTAAATCCAATTCCATGGGGTTCCTCCTTATGGGGCAGGCGCCCCGGTGATGGACCTTAGTATACTCTGATTTTTTATCGTAGTAAAGCGTTAGTTCGGTAGTATGATAAATTTTACTGTTTGTACAAAAGGGGCTCCTTTCGGAGGGGGGGAATTCAGCCATGATGATGGCTGGTGCAATGCACCCCCCATTTTTCTTTTTCTTCCAGAAGAAAAAGAGAAAACGGGCCGTGCTCGGTCCAAAAGAGAAAAAGAAGTAATTTGACCTTCTATCAGTAGAACATCCCGCAAAGTGAGACTGGTTTTTTAAGGGTGGATACTTGTGGGGTCTGACCCCTTGGTCAGGCCATTTCCTGGGGCGGGGGTTTTGGTGCTTACTGAATGGACTTTCTCCTCTTTCCGCTGCCGCTGATGCGGTGCTGCGCTGTGGGCCTGACATGTTCCCAGGGACTGCCCTCCTACTGGTACAACACCCCGAAATGCTGATTCCCGAGTAGGAGCATGCACTTTCCTTGTGGGGCCTGACCCCCTGGTCAGGCCATTCCCCCAGAGACTGCCTTCTGCCGGCAGGACGCCTTAAAACAAGGACCTGGGCAGGGCAAAACCTTGGGTTCCCTGCTCAAACCATTTTCTCCGGCCTTACGGTTTCATCGAATTCCTCCGCCGTCAGGAGGCCCAGGGAGAGAACGGCTTCCTTTAGCGTCGTGCCGTCGTGAAGGGCCTTCTTGGCGCACTCCGCCGCCTTTTCATAGCCAATCTTCGGCGTCAGGCAGGTCACCAGCATCAGGGAGTCGTTCAGGTTTTTCTCGATCTTCTCCACATTGGGAACAATGCCCTCCACGCAGTGGACCCGGAAGGAGTTCATGACATCCGCCAGCAGCCGGGCGGAGAGCTGGAAGTTATAGGCGGAGACGGGCAGGAAGACGTTCAGCTGGAAATTCCCCTGGCTGGCGGCGAAGCCGATGGCGGCGTCGTTGCCCATCACCTGCACCGCCGCCATGGTGACGGCCTCGCACTGGGTGGGATTTACCTTCCCGGGCATGATGGAGCTGCCGGGCTCGTTCTCCGGGATGTGGAGCTCCCCCATGCCGCAGCGGGGGCCGCTGGCCTGCCAGCGGATGTCGTTGGCAATTTTCATCAGGTTTGCCGCCAGGGCTTTCAGGGCCCCGTGGGCGAAGACCAGGGCGTCCTTGCTGGTGAGCGCGTGGAACTTGTTCCCGTCCGGCCGGAAGGAAAAGCCCGTCAGGGCCCGCAGCTCTTTGCAGACAAGCTCGTCGTAGCCCTTGGGGGCGTTCAGCCCGGTGCCCACGGCGGTGCCGCCGATGGCAAGGCGGCTCAATTCCTCCAGCGCGGCCCGGAGCATCCGGCAGGGGGCCTCCACCAGCTCCCGCCAGCCGGAAACCTCCTGGGCAAAGCGCAGGGGCGTGGCGTCCTGGAGGTGGGTCCGGCCGATGCGGATGAGGTTGGGATAGGCCGCCTCCAAGTTCGCGAAGGCCCCCGCCAGCCGCTCTGCCGCCGGGAGGACCTCATTGGCGACGGACAGCGCCGCCGCGATGTGGAGGGCGGAGGGGTAGGTGTCGTTGGAGGACTGGGAGGCGTTGACGTGGTCATTGGGGTGGAGCTTTACGCCCCGGTCCGCCGCCAGGTGGGCGATGACCTCGTTGACGTTCATATTGGTCTGGGTGCCGCTTCCCGTCTGCCAGACCACCAGGGGGAACTCCTCGTCCCACTTTCCCGCCCGGATCTCCTCACAGGCGGCGGCGACGGCGGCGGCCTGTTCCTCTGTCAGCTTGCCCGCGGCGGCGTTGGCCCGGGCGCAAGCCTCTTTTAAGCAGGCAAAGGCGGTGATGATCTCCTTGGGCTGGCGCTGGCCGCCGATTTTAAAATTCTCCAGGCTTCGCTGGGTCTGGGCGCCCCAGTGGCGCTCCGCCGGGACGGCGATTTCCCCCATGGTGTCGTGCTCGATGCGGGTGGCAGTATTCATAGCGCTTCCCCTTTTCATTTTTATGGCGTTTATTATAACCGCAGAGGCGGGCAAAAGCAAGCCCGCCGAAACGACTTTCGGCGGGCAATTCATGACTGCGTCAGCAGGACCAGGTTCCGGTCCGTGATGAAGTTGGGCACGCTGTAGACCACCGCGATGGCGTCCATGCCGTTTTCCGCCGCGTATTTCGAGGCGGAGTACCGATAGTACCGGGGGTCCAGCAGGTGGACCTCCTCAAAGCGCAGGGCCAGGAAGGGAGCCAGGGAATCCGCGTAGGAATCCCGGATCAGCAGCAGCTTTCCCTCCCCTTCCGGGTTTTTAATGACACAAAGCGGCTGGTTGCCCCCCAGGAAGGCGGAGTATTTATCCTTCTTCCCCAAATAGTCCCAGTCATACAGCCCCGCCTCCTTCGGCGTGCCGTCCCGCCAGGAGGTGACCGTCAGGCCGCTTTCCTCCACCCAGAACTCGATGCTGTCCGGCTCCAGCCAGTGAATGCCGGACTGGGAATACAGGGTTCCCTGGAACCCATTGGAAACCGGGAGGTCCCGCGCCTTCACCGCCTCCGGCTCCGGGACCTCTTCCCCCCGGCCCAGGGCCTCCATCAGGGCGGCATAGCCGTAATAGGCCCCCAGGGTGGTCCAGTGGTGGTCCGTGCGGTAGAAAATCCCCTCCCAGGTCCTCTCCCCGGCATGGTCCCGGAGGGCCGTCAGGAAATCGACAAACTCCACGCCCTCCAGCTCCGCCGCCCGGGCGATGAACGCCGCCTGGTCCCAGCTCTCTGCCCCCTTGGGCAGGCGGTCCCGCCAGATTTCCGCCGCCGAGGGAATCAGGCCCAGGTACACCGGGACCTCCGCCGATTCCGCCAGGCGGGAAACGTAGCTCAGGTTCTTCTCCTCCAGGCCGTCCTTGGGCGGCTCCACCTTGGCGATCAGGGCGTCGCCGCAGAGATAGACCCCGTTGAACTCCCGCTTGCCCAGGGCTTGCTCCGTCCGGGCCTTGAGGCCCGTCCATTGGTCCCGGAGGGGAAACTGGTCCGCGAAATACGCCTCCACGCCCTCCGTAAAGCTGCCGTCCTTCAGGTCCTCCCAGGAGAATTCCGGGAACTGGGCCAAGGTTCGGTTCTCCACGTCGGAGCGGTCCCGGTCCGGCAGAAGGACGTGCCACGCCAGCAGTCCCCCCAGGAACACGCAGAAGAAGGCCGCGAGAAACCGGCTGTATCTCGTTGTCATTCCGCCGCCTCCTTAAAACCGGAAATACAGGAAGGGATTGTAGCTGCCGTCCACCAGATAGGCGGTGGAGAGCGCCAGTCCCAGGGCCATCAGCACCGGGGTCAGCACCTTCCGCCCCCGCTGGGGGAGCTTCCTCCACAGGTCCAGGGCCAGGGTGGTGGAGCCCAGGGCCAGCAGGAGCAGGATCACGGCCCAGCTCCTGAGACGGCAGCCATCCGGGGCGGACCAGAGGGGCCCCCCGCCGAAGCATACCTTCAGGTACTGTCCGCAGACCCCCAGGTCCTCCATGGCGAACACGCCCCAGCCCACAAAGACCACCGCCAGCGTGTAAGCCCGCTTCACCCAGACCGGCGTCCGGGCCAGGAGGTCCTTGAAGACGAAGCGCTCCAGAATCAGCCACAGGGCAAAGTACAAGCCCCAGAGGATGAAATTCCAGCTGGCCCCGTGCCAGAAGCCGGTGCAGAACCAGACGATCACCAGATTCCGGAGGGTCCGGGCCCTTCCGCCCCGGCTGCCCCCCAGGGGAAAATACAGGTACTCCCGGAACCAGGAGGTCAGGGACATGTGCCACCGCCGCCAGAACTCCCCCACGGAGGTGGAGAGATAGGGGTGGTCAAAGTTCTCGTCAAAACGGAAGCCCAGCATGCGCCCCAGGCCGATGGCCATGTCGGAGTAGCCGGAAAAATCAAAGTAGATCTGAAAGCCGAAGGCGAAGAGCCCCGTCCAGCCCCCGGCGACGGTCAGGGCCCCGGCGGATTGGGACGCCTGGCAGCTCTCCCACAAGGCCCCGGCGGCGTTGGCCAGCAGCACCTTCTTGGCAAGGCCCGCCGTGAAGCGGCAGGCCCCTTCGGCGAAGTCCCGGGACGTGACGGTCCGGTGAACCAGCTCCGCCGCCACGGTCTTGTACTTCACGATGGGCCCGGCGATAAGCTGGGGAAACAGGGTGACATAGGCCCCAAAATCGATGATGTTCCGCTGGACCGGCGCGTCCCGGCGGTAGACGTCGATGGTGTAGCTCATGGTCTGGAAGGTGAAGAAGGAAATGCCCAGGGGCAGGGGCAGTCCCAGCTGGGGAATGGACGCCCCGGGAAGCAGGGACAGGTTCGCCGCCAGGAAATCCCAGTACTTGAAAAAACCCAGCAGCAGCAGGTTGAACACCACCGACTGCCCCACGAACCACCGGGCCAGCCGGTCCCGCTCCCGGTACTTCTCCACCAGGAGGCCGTGGGTGTAGTCGATGAAAATGGACAGGAACATGATCCCCACGTACACCGGCTCGCCCCAGCCGTAGAAAAAAAGGCTGGCTACAAGCAGCACAAAATTACGCCGCCGAAGCGGCGTAACGAAATAGAGTGCCAGCGTCAGCGGCAGATATCCGAACAAAAACGTCAGGCTGCTGAAAACCATGGGACGCTCTCCTCACGAAAATTGCTGGTTGAACTGCTCCTCCAGGCTCTCCTGGAACTCCCCCGAGGCAATGAGGGCGGCATAGGCCCCCCGGCGCAGCACCTGGGCCTTCTCCCAGGCGGCCTGGGTCTCGGGATACCAGGCTCCTCCCTCCACCTGGGCGTCGACGCGGGCCTGGAGGATGGCGGCGGCATGTTCCGCGTCCTCCTCCGCCTCGCCCTGGAACAGCACGATCTCATTCACGTCGGAGCTCATAGCGGGCACCCGGACGAGCAATTGCTTCGCGGGGACCCCGCTCAGGCCAGGATAATATTCCTCCAGCAGCTCCCCTTCCACGCTGGTCATGTAATCCTCGCCCCAGCCGCAGGACGCCTCCATGCCGGCATAGAGGTCCGTCAGGCTCACCTCCGCCGTCTCCGCCCCGTCCGCCTGACCGCCGCCGCAGCCGGCGGCCAACAGCAGCAACGCCGCCAAAGCCAGTACCGCTCTCTTTTTCATCCCGTTTTCCTCCCGCTCTCAAGGGCGGCCCCGCCGCCAGGAAAAATCTCATTTCTATTCCTTGCTTTTATACCGTATCCGCGCTATAATTTCAACATCAAATCTGTAACATTCCGTAACAGTTCACCCCTGCGGTTGTTACTTTCTGGAGGTCAGCCATGTACAGTTTCCGCAACGACTACAGCGAGGGCGCCCATCCCAAGGTGCTGAAGGCCCTCACCGAGACCAATTTTGAACAGACCCGGGGCTACGGCCTGGACCCCCGCTGTGAAAAGGCGCGCGAGCTTATCCGGACCCTCTGCGCCGCGCCGGACGCGGACGTTCATTTCCTGGTGGGGGGCACCCAGACAAACCTGCTGGTGATTGAGGCCATGCTGAAGCCCTATGAGGCGGTAATCTCCGCCCACACGGGCCACGTCAACGTCCACGAAACCGGGGCCATCGAGGGCACGGGCCACAAGGTCATCGCCGTCCCCAGCCCCGACGGGAAGCTCACCCCCGCCATGATCGAGTCCGTGCCGGAGCTCCACAGCGACGAGCACCAGGTGAAGCCCGCCATGGTTTACGTCTCCAACACCACGGAGATCGGAACCGTCTACTCCAAGGCGGAGCTGACGGCCCTCCGGGCGTGCTGCAGCAAGCACGGCCTCCTCCTCTTCCTGGACGGGGCCCGGCTGGGGCCCGCCCTGGCCTGCGGGGACCTGACCCTCCCGGACTACGCGGCCCTCACCGACGCGTTTTACATCGGCGGCACCAAAAACGGAGCCCTCTTCGGCGAGGCCCTGGTCTTCGCCAAGCCCCGTCCGGACTTCCGCTGGCACATGAAGCGCCGGGGGGCTATGCTGGCCAAGGGCCGCCTCCTGGGGGTCCAGTTCCAGGCCCTGCTGGAGGACGGGACCTATCTGGACGCCGCCCGCCACGCCAATGCCCTGGCCCTCCGCCTCCGGGACGGCGTGGCCGCCCTGGGGTATCCCCTGCCAATAGCGTCTCCCTCCAATCAGCAGTTCCCCGTGTTCCCCAACGAGGTCATTGCGAAGCTCCAGGAAATGGGCTATGAGTTCGAAGTGGACCACGCCGTGGACGGCGGGCACACCTGCATCCGCCTGGTCGCCAGCTGGGCAACGCCGGAGCAGGCCGTGGAGGACTTCCTCCGGGACCTGGCCTCCTGCAAGTAACGCTCCCAACGCGCCCCTCCGGGTTGACCGGAGGGGCGCGTTTTCCATAGCTACTGAATGTGCTCCTCGGGAAAGTTATCCAGCACCCGGAAACCCATCTCCTCGGACGTTGCCAAGGGGTACTTGTAGATAGAATCCGGGTCCTGAATGGGGCAGATTCTCTTTTCCGGCTCCAAACGGAGAAAGGGCTTGCTGTCATCAAGATTATTCACCGCGCGCTTGTCCTCTGACATGAAACATCACCTCAGGGGAAGCATGCGCAGAAATCCAAATTCTATGTCGGAACTTAATGTAAATTCATCAGGCGGATGCCCGCCTCCTTGTCCCCGGCCACAATGATGTGGACGTCGTCCCGGAAGCGGTAGTTGGGGTCCACCAGGGGGACCACCACGTCGCCGCTCTTCACGCCCAGGATGTTGACGTTGTATTTCCGGCGGACCTCCAGCTCCATTACCGTGTGGCCCTCCCACTCCTCGGGAATCTCCAGCTCGAAGATGGCGAATTTCGGCGTCAGCTCGAAGTAGTCGAAGACATTTTCGGCGGAGAAGCGGATGGCGGCCCGGCGGGCCATGTCCATCTCCGTGTGGACCACATGGTCCGCCCCGATCTTCCGCAGGAATTTAATCTGCCGCTCCTGGTCCGCCCGGGCCACCACGAACCGGGCCCCCAGCTCCTTCAAGGCCGCCGTGGCCTCCAGGGAGCACTGGAAATCGTCCCGGACGCAGACGAAACAGATGTCGAAATTCCGCACGCCCAGGGCCTCCAGCACCTGCTCGTCCTGGCAGTCCCCCACGCAGGCGGCGGTAGCCATGGAGGCCACCTTCGCCACCTTCTCCTCGTCCTTGTCCAGCACCATGACCTCGTTCCCCAGCTCCAGCAGATACCGGGTCAGATGCCGCCCGAAGCGGCCCAGGCCGATGACCAAAAAGGATTTCATTTCTCGCCCTCCCCGTCTTAACCGATCAGAATTTTTTCCGGCACGTAGCGCAGGCCGTTCCCGGCGTCCCGCCCCTTCGTCACCGCCATAGCCACGGACATGCTGCCCACCCGTCCGGCAAACATCATCAAAATCACCGTCCACTTGGAAAGGAGCGGCAGCGACCCCGTCAGATTCCGGCTGAGGCCCACGGTGCTCATGGCGGAAAAGGTCTCGTACAGCGCGTCCGTCAGACCCGCGCCCTGGACGCACAGCACCATGCAGCCGCACAGGACCCCGAAGAGGTAGATGCTGGCGGTGGAGTACGCCTTGTGAATGTCCCCCTCGTCCAGGCGGCGGCGGAAGGCGTTCACGTCGTCCTGCCGCCAGATCCGCGCCCGGACCCCCAGGACCAGCACGGCGAAGGTATTCACCTTCACGCCGCCGCCGGTGGAGCCGGAGGCCGCGCCCACGAACATCAAAACCAGCATCAGCAGCACGCCCCCCTGACTCAGGGAGGACTGGTCCACCGAGGCGAAGCCCGCCGTCCGGGCCGTTACCGACTGGAAGGCCGCCATCAGGATTTTCGTGGGACCGTCCGCCCCGGCAAAGGCGTGGTCCGCCTCCAAAAACCAGAAGGCGAGCCCGCCCCCGGCGAAGAGGAGCAGCGTCACGGTAAAGGCCATCTTGGAGTGGAGCCGCCAGCGGCGGAAATGCCGCCCGTGGGTCAGCACGTCATCCCAGACCAAAAAGCCCAGGCCCCCGCAGATGATCAGCGCCATCAGCACGAGGTTCAGCAGGGGCTCCCCCGCCTCCGTGGTGATGGACGCGCCGGTGCCCAGCAGGTCGAAGCCCGCGTTGCAGAAAGCGGAGACGGCGTGAAACACCGCCATCCACAGGCCCTTTCCCAGGCCGTACCGGGGACAGAACCAGAACGCCAGCAGCGCCGCCCCCAGGCCCTCGCACAGCATCGTCACCAGAAGGGCCCGCCGGGCCAGGCGGACAACTCCCCCCAATTGCAGGGCCCCCACGCTGTCCTGAAGCAGGGCCCGCTGCCGCAGGCCCACCCGCCGCCGGACCAGCAGCGCCGCCGGGAGGGAGGCCGTCACGAAGCCAAGGCCCCCAATCTGAATCAGCAGCAGCAAAACCATCTGCCCGAAGGCGCTGAACTGGGTGGCGGTGTCGTACACCGTCAGCCCTGTGACACAGGAGGCCGACGCGGCGGTAAACACGGCGTTGGTCCAGGGGATGCCCTCCCCGTTCCGGGAGGCGATGGGCAGGGACAGCAGGCACGCCCCCGCTAAAATCAGCAGGGCGAAGCCCAGGGCCAGGGTCTGCACGGCGTTTGGGCGGCGCATAAGGGGCGTTCCTCCTTTCCGTTCCATACCAGGGGTGCGGGATAAAGCGTTTCTTCTATTATACCCCTCTTTTTCCATTTTTCAAGTAGGCGCGAAGAAATGACCTGCCGGGGACTGGACAAAGTTACAATAAACTAGTAAAATAGGAGAACAGTATATGCCCCGCTTTCCGGGGCGCAGGGAGGAATCAAGAGGTCATGAAGGAGAAAAAAGGCGGCTTCTTTCGCTGGCCGTGGAACGTGGTGGTCTATGTACTGCTGTTCGCGGCGCTCCGGCTGTTCGCCATTCCCATCATCCTGATTTTGCTGGCAGTCCAGCGGAAAAACAACCCCCACGGCGTGGAGGAGGGCTATTGCCTCAGCCGGACCCGGAGGCGGCTCAGCTGGGCGCTGTGGAGCCTTTTGTGGCTGGTTATTTCCGCAGGGCTGTTTTACATGTTTTATGTGGGCCTCCAGCAGGACCGGGCCTATTGGGAGACTTCGGACTATGTGACCCTGGCGGTCTGCGGCGGCGGAGGCGTACTGCTGCTGCTCTTGGGAATTTACATGGGATATACCGGAGTCCGGGACGCGTTCTTCCCCGGGAAGAGCGCCCTGGCGGCTTCCATCCGCAGCCAGCTTCCCTACCCGGACGAGGCCCCGCCGGTGGAGGAGCTTTTCGCCATGGTGGACGCCGACCTGAAAGCCAACGGCCGGTGGTTCGACGAGGTGGGCATCGGACAGGAGTGGGTCCTGGGAGAGCAGGCCAACCGGATCGACCGCATCCGGGGCATTTTCGTAGTGGACGAGATTAAGACCCGCCGCAGCGGAAACCGCACCAATACCCAGCGGGTCTTGCAGCTGGTGCTGGTGGACGACCGCTGGCAAAAGCACATCACGGACTTCAAGAAGCCCCAGGAGCTGCGGGCGGCGGCGGACTGCCTGGCCCTCCGGGTCCCCGACGCCCGGCGGGGCGCCAACGGCCAGTGGAGCGCCTTCTGGACCATGGACGAGAGCGAACGGGAGGCGTTTGAGCGGGACTTCCGCCAAAAGCAGAACCGCCGGGCCTCGGAGGCCGCCCAGCGGGAGATTCTCAGAGAGGGCCCCCAGGACATGATCTTAAAGCGCCGGAACGGGGACGTGACCTCCCGGGTGTCCGCGTCCCTGGTGGAGGACGTCCTGAAGCGCTGCCTGAGGGGGGAGGAGTCCGGCTTCGAGCTGACGCCCACCCGTCCCGTTGAGGGCCGGGGCCGGACATTCCGGTCCCTGGACTGCTTTGTCCGGACGGACGGCGGGGAGCCGCAGGTCCTTCTTCTGCTGGAGCCGGCTTCCTCCGAAGGGGGGGAGAATCTGGCCCTGGCCCTGGCGGCGGACCCCCGCCGGGCGGAGGAGGTCTTGAAGGGCTGGCTCCGCCGGGAGGTCCCGGACCTGACGGACTGGGACCTGCGGCGGGTGTACGAGACCCCCGGGGCCGCCCGTCCCCAGGCCCGGAAGTCCCAGGCGAAGCTGTCCCTGGTCTACGCCAGCGGCGCGGCGGAGAATCACACCACCTTTACGGCGGAGGACGTCCAGGTGGCGGCGGATGGGATCGTGGACGGGACGTATCAGCTGGTGGACCTGACCCACGCCTCGGGCTATCAATGGATCCGGGTCACCGCCGGGGACAAGACGGATGGCCGCTGCACGGTGGAGGCCACCAAACCGGAGGGAGAGGAGCTGGGCTTCTACATCACAAAAATGCCGCCCAGAGAAGCGGCGGCGTGGCTGACAGGATATCCCCGGGGCGAGTTCCTGCCGGGAGGCCGGGACTGGAAACGGGTCAAAAAATCCACATAATATATAAAGGAGAGATTCCATCATGGCAACGGTTTTGAGCAGCGAAGTGAAGCAGGCCCTTCAGGACATTTATTACAACGTCCGCACAGGCCGGGGCAAAGAGGCGTTCGCCCTTTTGGAGAAGGCTTCCGCCGCCGGAGACGGCGACGCCAGCTGTGTGCTGGCCCGGTGCCTCTGCGGCTATCAATACGTCTGGGGCTGGCATGGCTTCCCGGAGGACGACGAGCGAGCCACGCGGCTTTTGCACAAGTCCGTGGAGCAGGGCAGCGCTCTGGGAGTGCTGGTGGCCCTGCGGAGCGGCGAGCTGACCCCCTCCGTCCAGAAGAACATGCCCTTCGCGAACCTTCAGGAGGCCTTTGACCAGGTGGAGGCCCTGGCGAAGGAGGGGGACGCTTTCTGCCAGTATATCATTGGCAACAGCTATTTCTGGTGGGACTTCCTCCGCATCCAGAACAAGGGCAAGGACTCCTTCCCCAGCCAGGCGGAGTTCAAGGCCTACTTAAAGGGCGAGATTTCCAAGTGCGAGGACTGGTTCTGGAAGGCCTTCCGGGGCGGCATGTATCTGGCCGCCAACAATCTCAACCGCTATTACACCCAGGGAGACGAGGACATCATCGCCCCCCGGCCGGAGATGGCGAAGGACCTCTATAAAACCGGCGCGGAGCTGGGCTATCCCACCTGTCAGTTCATCTATGCCGAGGAGCTGCGGAAAGCGGAGCGGTACGGGGAATCCCTCCGCTGGTTCAAGGAATCCGCCGAGGCCAACAACGGCGAGAGCTGGTATAAGGTGGCCTGGTTCTACTCCGAGGGGAAGGGCGTGGAGAAGGATGGGGCCTACGCGGCCTCCTGCTGCGAGAAGGAGCTGTCCAGGAACCCCAGGCACCGGGGCGCCAACAACCTGCTGGGGCAGGCGTACCTCCACGGCGACGGCGTGCCCCAGGACTATGCCAAGGCGTATCAGCACCTGATCGCCGCCTTTGACGCGAAGAACTGCAACTGGGGCGCGTTTTACCTGGCCCAGTGCGCCTTCAACGGCTGGGGCACGCCCCAGGACTACGGCAAGGCCCTCCAGTTCCTGAACGCCGTGGACTGGCAGAACCGGGAGGCGGACTACATGCGGGGCTACATATGCGCCCGGGGCCTGGGCGGCGTTCAGGAGGACATCCCCAAGGGCGTGGCCTACCTCCAGAAGGCCGGAAATTTCAGCAAGGCCAAGGAAGAGCTGCTGAACTACAAAAAGACCCTCTTCGGCAAGTGGGTCCGGCGGAAATAAAGGCATAAGCCAACGGCGGCGGAAGCGATATGCTTCCGCCGCCGTTTTCGGTTGAGAGCGCCGTCAGGGAATGGACGGGGTCCACCAGCTTTGCTGATAGAGGTCCGTAAAGCGGTAGGTCGCCCGGACGTCTCCCTCCAGGGGCACGTCGGAGACGGTCAGGCCCTCCGCGGGGACGGTTAAGGGGTCCCCCAGAAGGAAGCTGTCCTGATAAGTACCGTCATAGCCGTAGTAGTCACAGAGGAATTCCAGGGCGTCGCCCTCCTGGAGGGCGGAATCGCTCTTGGCGATGGTCTCGGTCTCCCCCTCGCTGTACACGGCCCGGACGCCGGTGACGGCTCCGTAAGGATTTCCGTCGTCAAAGGCCAGAAGCAGCTCCGCCCGGCGCCCGTTGTGGAGCACAGGCACATAGCCGGTAATGGTATAGTGCTCCCCGTCATCCACGGTGCTCTCGTGGTAGTAGGCCACGGGCTGGCCGTTCACCGCCAGCCAGGTATTTTCCACGTTCCCCAGCAGGTTTCCCTCCCCGTCGAAGCCGAACACGTTGTCCAGCCCCAAGTCGATGAAGCCCTCGCCGTCATCATAGAAGAGGTTCAGGGCCAGGGAGTGGACCAGCTTCCACTGGTCCTGGTCGAGCCGGAGAACGGGGGTCCCGTCCTCTCCAGTGGTCCAGGCCAGGTCCTCCCCGGCGAAGCGGTGGTCCGCCACGTACTGGGCGGCGCTGTCCAAGTCCAGGGACCGGTCCGCGAAGAAGCCGCTGCCCAGGGCCGCCTGGAGCAGGGAGGCCACCGCGCCGGCACCGCCGGAGGAGCCGCCGCCGGAGAGGCCCATCAGCGCCTCCAGGGGGGAGCCGCTGCCGCCGGAACCTGCCTGGCCCGCCTGCTGGATGGCGGCGAAGTCCCGGATGCACTGGCTGTAGCTGTCGTCCAGGCCGATGGCACGGTAAGTCGACACGGCCTGATTCACGCCGGAGGACTTCCGGTAGGGGAAGTAGATGGACACGCCATAGGCGTTGGTCATGTTGGAGGAGGTGCGGTTGTACTTCACCGCCCCCAGCAGGGCCTCCGCCAGGGCGTCGCCCTCCTTGGTGCCCAGGTTCTTCGCCAGGTGGACCAGGTCCACCTGGTCGATCTTGCTGGACTGGGTAAACTCCCGGGCCCCGTTCCGGGCATTGGAGACGGTCTGGTACTCCTTGGCCTCAATCATCCGGGAGGTGGAGCGGGAGAAGTCCGCCAAGGCCTGGGGCAGGGTGGCCTCCAGCTCCGCAAGGTCGATGACGGACAGGGTGGTCAGCTGGCCCCGGCACTTCTGGGCGCAGGTCTCCACAAAGCTGTCCACGATGTTCCGCCCGATCTCAATGGTGGGCATGGAGGGGTTCTTCCCCAGGGCGGTGAGCCAATCCGTGTAGTACCAGCCCACGCCGGGCTCCGTCTCCTCGGAGGCAATGAGGTAGTCGGCGTGCTCCGCCAGCATCAGGGCGGTCTCCGCCGTGGCCATGAGGCAGGCGTCGAAGCCCACGAAGTCGAACTTCACCCCGGCGTCTCCCAGGTTCCGGTCCACGCCGGAGAGGCTCATGGACCCGGCGGAGGCGAATTTCTCGTCATAGCCGTAGCCGCTGACGCTTCCCCCGCCGTGGTCCCAGAGAATGAGGCCGTACCGGCTGGCGGGGAACTTCTGCTCACACCAGCGGATATAGCCGTACAGCGTGGAGGGGTCCGTCATGGACACGGCCCCCAGGTCCTTCTCCAGGCACGCCAGCTTCCCGTTCTTCACCTGCCAGATTTGGTTTGTGGAGCTGCTGACCTGGTTGTTCCGCCAGCCAGAACAGCCGCCGGTGTAGACCAGGAGGTTCACATTCTTTCCCAGGTCCGCCGCCAGCATCTCCTGGAGGTCGGCGGTGCCCATGCCGCTGCGGGACTCCAGGTCCGTTCCGCACATGTAGACCATGAGGGTAACGGTGTCCTTCCCGCCGCCTAAGGGCTGGACGTACTTCTCCCGGGCCTCCGGGGCCACAGTCTTATCCAGCCGCCCGGTGTTGGCGGGGATCTCCCAGCCGCTGGAAACGCTGCCGCCTCCCAGGCTGCCGAAGAGGGCGCTCAGGTCCGCGCCGCCGCTCTGGGAAGAGGCGCTCTGGCTGGCCGGGGCCGTCAAGCCGCCGCCGGCCTGCCCGCCGCCCAGCAGGGCCCCCAGGCCCCCGCCTCCGCCCAGCAGCAGCACCGCCAGCAGGAGAATGAGCTTCACCATCCCGCCGCCGGAACGCCTGCCGCCTCCGCCGCCGCGGGAGCCGCCGCTTTGGCCGCTGCCCCGCCCGGCACCCACCGGGCCGGTTCCGAGGCCGGAGCCCCGTTTTTCTACTTGTTTCGCCGGGCCGGTAATGTGCTTTTCCCGGCCTCTGGGTCTGTCCATAAAACCACTTCCTTTGTGTGAGCTTTCCGGCCCGGGGCCGGAAGCGCGGATGTTTTCCCTATTATACAGAGCGGGGAAGGAATAGACAACGCTGAAATTCCATGGCGGAATTCCACCGGTTTTTCTTGGCTTTTCCAATCAATTGTGATACAATGGCTCCCAAACAATTCCAATCGGGAGAAAGGATGTGGCCTCCGGTGGAGGATTACTCGTTTTCCGTCTTTCCCAATGAGAACTTTTTGGACCTGCGGCTCTATCAGTACGGCTGGGAGCAGTGCGCCCCCCTGCACTCCTTCGGTCCCTTTATCCGCAATCACTATCTCTTCCACTATGTGATCTCCGGCCGGGGGCATTTGGACGCCACCGACGCCGACGGCGTGCGCCGGGACTACGACCTGGGGCCGGACCAGGGCTTCCTGCTCTGCCCCGGGCAGGTCAGCACCTATATCGCCGACAAGAACCAGCCCTGGAAATACGTCTGGCTGGAGTTCGACGGGCTCCGGGCGTCGGAGTACGTGGAGAGCGCCGGGCTGAACCTCTCCCAGGCGGTTTACCGGCCCCAGAGCAGGGCGGAGGGACAGCGGACGCGGGACATCATGCTCTACATGGCGCAGCACTCCGACGCCTCCACCCTTCACCTGATGGGGAACCTGTTCCTGTTCCTGGACGCGCTGATTCAGACCTCCTCCACCCGCCGGGGACTCCACGGCGTCCAGCTCAAGGACTTCTACATTCAGGAGGCCATCAACTACATGGAGCACAACTACCAGCGGGAGCTCAGCGTAGAGGAGCTGGCGGATGTGTGCAAGCTGAACCGGAGCTATTTCAGCAAGCTCTTCAAAGACAGCATGGGCTGCCCGCCCCAGGAATTTCTCATCCGCCTGCGCCTGTCCAGGGCCGCCGACTTCATGAAGGGGACCAGGATGTCCATTGGCGACATCGCCGCCCGCTGCGGCTATCCGAATCAGCTCCACTTCTCCCGGGCCTTCAAGAAGCGCTACGGCGTTTCCCCCAGGGAGTGGCGGCTGCAAAACCAAATCCGCCAGGCCCAGCAGATGAAAAAGTGACCGCCCGGGCGGTCACTTTTTTCACGCTCACAGCGCGGTCAGGTAAAACTGCCAGGACTGGTAGTCCCCCCAGGGCAGGGGCAGGGGCAGGGGCCAGCCCGCCTCCATCAGCGCGGCGCCGGGATAGCGGCCCTCGCCGTTGACCTGATAGCGAAGGTCCGGGTCCAGGCCCTTCAGCCGCAGATTCCGGCAGGGAGGCCCGCCCTGGATCTGGCCGGACACCACGGAGACCAGCGCCTCCCGCCTGTCGGGGGAGACGTGCTCCCAGGCGGTATAGGGCCCGTTCTGGAAGGGGTCGCTGAGGCGGTAGTAATCCCCCTGGTGGATGAGGTTCTGGTGCTCCTTGAAAAAGGCCGTCTGGCGGAGGATGACCTCCCGCTCCTCCGGGGTGACCAGGGCCGGGTCCATCTCATAGCCGAAGGTGCCGTGCATCGCCACGACCCCCCGGGTCTCCATGGACACGGACCGGCCCGTCTGGGCGTTGGGCACGGCGGAGACGTGGGCCCCCATGGCGCTCACGGGGTAGCAGAAGGAGGTGCCGTACTGGATGCGGAGGCGGTCGATGGCGTCGGTGTTGTCGCTGCACCAGATCTGGGGCGTGTAGTACAGCATTCCCGCGTCAAAGCGCCCGCCGCCGCCGCTGCACCCCTCGATGAGCACGTGGGGGAAGTCCCGGCGAAGCTGCTCCAGCATGCCGTACACGCCCAGGACAAAGCGGTGGCAGACCTCCCCCTGCCGCTCCGGCGGAAGGGCGGCGGACCAGACGGCGGCCAGGCTCCGGTTCATATCCCACTTGATGTAGGAGATATCCGCGCTTCCGGGAGTGCCTCCGGCTGTCCCTGCTCCTGGGGGCGGGGCGGCCCCTCCGGGGCGCGGCGGCGGCGCTGGCGGTGTACGGGTCCCTGGCCTTTGCCGTGCTGGAATTCCCCATCAGCGGAATTTATCTGCTGCTGATCGGCTTCTCCGTGCCCTGTCTGCTGGGGGGCTTCTTCATCCGGACGGAGCTGAGGCGGCTGTGAGGCGGACTGCCGCCGGGCCTCCGTTTGGGGGCCGCCGGTCCCTGGACGGCGCAAATGCTTGCGCGTTTTGGGGAATTATGGTATACTGCTGTCCTGCAAAGGAGGATGAGCCATGGACGCCATTGAATATCTGTGGAAGGACCGGAAGCGGTTCTTAGGCATGCCTTTGTCGTTCACCCGCTACCGGCTCAGCGAGGACCGGCTGTTCTGCGAGACCGGCTTTCTCAATGTGAAGTCGGACGAGGTGCTGCTGTACCGGGTCCGGGACCTGCGGCTGACGATGAACCTGGGCCAGCGCATCTTCGGCGTGGGGACGGTGTGCGTCGTGTCCTCGGACAAGAGCATGCCCCACCTGGACCTGAAGAATGTCAAGGACCCCCGGGCAGTCAAGGAGCTGATCCACAAGAACGTGGAGGCCGCCAAGGACAAGCGCCGCATGCGGGCCACCGAGCTGCTGGGCGGGGAAAACGGCCCGGCCTATGAGGAGCACGGCGAAGACCCGGATTTGGACGAGGACGAGGGCTGAGGAAGGCCGGGGCGGGAAAACCCCGTCTGCCGGATACGGGAAGGTCCTCCCTCCTTCGAAAGGACAAAGCGCTTCCCCTGCGGAAGGACCGCAGGGGAAGCGCTTTGTCGATTTCATATCCGAATGTGCCGTTCAGACGCCGGGCACTTATTTGTCCGCCTCGTGGCGCAATTCGCGGCGCAGCCGGCTCAGCTCCTGATAGCGGATGCCGACCAGCTCCTGGAACCATTTAAACATACGAATCGCCTCCTTCTTACTTGTGATCGTGTTCCTTAGGATACCACAAACGAAGCAGAAGTCCAGTGGTAAAGTGACGGTTTCTCTGAAAAGAAGCGGCAGTTTTTTCGTGAATGCATACAATATTTTTTCAACTGTTTTGTGCAATAAGCACAGAAGTTGTGCCTTTCCCCCCGCCGGCCCCGTTTTCGCCGGGTTTTGGCTCCCGGGGCTGGCTTCCGCTTCCGGAGTCTTCTGCCGGCGGGAATAGCCGTCCCGGGAGCGGCGCTGCCCCGGTTTCTGCCTTTTCGGTGCCGCCCTGCCGGAAGCATTGGGCGCATATCTTGCCAGGATGTCCAAAAACCGGGGAAAATGATTGTTAAATCAGTAGAATTCCATCGGGTCCCTGAATCTTCTCTTGACTTCTCTTCCCCGCAAAGCTATTATATATAAACGTAAATCTGAACTGACGTTGGAATGTTACCGGCTCGCCGGGCTTGACCAACTCTGTAACTTTTGTCTCCGCTGTTTTCTGCGCTTTTACGGGGATATTAGGACAGGGTCGGTCTGTTTTTTTGAGGAGGCGGGGGAACTGCGGATTAAGAAAGTCATTAACAACAACATCCTCTGCGTAGTGGACGACCGGGGTGGAGAGATGATCGTCACCGGGAAGGGCCTGGGCTTCCAGCGGAAGGTCGGAGAGCGGGTAGACCCGGCGCTCTTTGAGAAGACCTATCACATGGAGGGCAAGGCGGAACAGAGAAAGCTCCGGGAGCTCTGCCAGCAGATCCCCCTGGAGCACCTGCGCCTCACCCAGGACCTGATCGAACATATCAAGGGCCAGATCACCGCCCCGCTGAACGAGTCCCTGCTCATTACCCTGGCGGACCACATCAGCTTCGCCATCAAGCGCAAGGAAGAGGGCGTTGAGTTCACGAACCCCCTGGAGGGGGCCATTATGAGCTACTACCCCGCGGAATACCGCCTGGGCCAGCACTGCCTCCGGGTCATCCGGGAGGAGACCCAGGCGGACCTGAATCCCAGCGAGGCGGCTTTCATCGCCCTCCACATCGTAAACGCGGAGCTGAACACCAGTATGAGCGTCATGGTGGATATCACCAAGCTCATTGAGGGGACGCTGGAGGTGGTGGAGTACTTCTACCAAAGGACCTTTGACCGGGAGTCCCTGGACTTCAACCGCTTCGTGGTTCACCTGCGCTACTTCGCCCAGCGCCTCTTCCAGGCCGCGCCGGGGCCCTCGGAGAACTATGACCCGGACTTCCGGGACATGATTGTCCATAGCTGCAAGCAGCATTACAAGTGCGCCCAGTGCGTGGGCGAGTATATCAAAAACACCTACCAGCGGGAGGTCTCCGACGAGGAGCTCATCTATCTCACCATCCACCTCAAGCGCATCAACCTTCCCAAGAAGTGAATACTGCGGGATCGTGACCAATTTCGGGCGAAACCCATACAGCGCGGGCCGGAGAAATCCGGCGCGGGCCGTATGGGTTTTCTTATTTCAGCCATACTGTGTCATAGGAGGAAGTTTTATGAAGGACAAAATTTTCGGCGTCTTGCAGCGGGTGGGCCGCTCGTTCATGCTGCCCATCGCCCTGCTGCCCGTGGCGGGCCTTCTGCTCGGCATCGGCAGCTCGTTCACCAACCAGACCATGCTGGAGGCCTACGGCCTCACCGGCGTCATCTACGAGGGCGGCATCGCCTATACCGTCCTGGACATTATGAACCAGTGCGGCAGCGCCGTGTTCAACAACCTGGCCCTGCTCTTCGCCATGGGCGTGGCCATCGGCATGGCGAAAAAGGAAAAGGAAGTGGCGGCCCTCTCCGGCGCCATCGCGTACCTGGTCATGAACACCGCCATCTCCGCCATGATTACCGCCCGGGGCGGCGTGGAGGCCATGGCGGCCAATACCACCACCTCCACCTTGGGCATCACCACTCTGCAAATGGGCGTCTTCGGCGGCATCATCGTGGGCCTGGGCGTGGCGGCGCTCCATAACCGCTTCTATAAAATCCAGCTGCCCCAGGTGCTCTCCTTCTTCGGCGGCACCCGGTTCGTGCCCATCGTCTGCACCGCCGTCTTCGTAGCGGTGGGCATCGCCATGTTCTACGTCTGGCCTATCGTCCAAATGGGCATCGCGGCCCTGGGCGACCTGGTGATCCGCTCCGGCTACGCAGGCACCTGGATCTACGGCCTCCTGGAGCGGGCCCTGATTCCCTTCGGCCTGCACCACGTCTTCTATATGCCCTTCTGGCAGACCGCCGTGGGCGGCACCGCCATCGTGGACGGCGTGACCATCCAGGGCGCCCAGAACATCTTCTTCGCGGAGCTGGCCTCCAGGTCCACTCAGGTCTTCTCTGTGGAGGCCACCCGCTTCATGGCGGGCAAGTTCCCCCTGATGATCTTCGGCCTCCCCGGCGCGGCCCTGGCCATGTACCGGGCGGCGAAGCCGGAAAAGCGGAAGGTGGCCGGCGGCCTGCTGGTCTCCGCCGCTCTCACCGCCATGCTGACCGGCATCACAGAGCCCCTGGAGTTCACGTTCCTGTTCGTCGCGCCCCTCATGTACGCCGTCCACTGCGTCTACGCGGGCCTGGCCTACATGCTGATGCACATTTTCGGCGTGGGCGTAGGCATGACCTTCTCCGGCGGCATTATTGACCTGACCCTCTTCGGCATTCTCCAGGGCAACGCCAAGACCCACTGGATCTGGGTCGTCGTGGTGGGCGTGGTCTACTTTGTGGTCTACTACTTCACGTTCTACCTCATGATTACCAGGATGGACCTGAAAACCCCCGGCCGGGAGGACGAGGGCGAGGAGACCAGGCTCTTCACCCGCTCCGACTTCAAGGCCAAGACCGGCGTGGGTCCCGACGGCTCCAGCCCCGCCGTGTCCGACCCGGTGTCCGCCCTGATTCTCAAGGGCCTGGGCGGCAAGGCGAACCTCTCCGATGTGGACTGCTGCGCCACCCGCCTGCGGGTGACGGTCATCGACGCGGAACAGGTCTCCGACGCCCTTTTGAAGCAGTCCGGCGCCTCCGGCGTCATCCACAAGGGCAACGGCGTCCAGGTGGTCTACGGTCCCCAGGTGGCCGTCATCAAATCCAACCTGGTGGACTTCATGGAAAGCCCCGAGTCGGACCGTCTGGACGCGGTATCCGCCCCCGCTCCCGCCGCCCCGGCGGCAAAGCAGGCCCCGGCGAAGCAGGACGCGGTGCTGGCGGCCCATATGAACGGCACGGTGGTCCCCATGGCAGAGGTCCAGGACGAGGCGTTTTCCAACTGCATCCTGGGGGACGGCGCGGCCATTGAGCCCAGCGAGGGCAAGCTGTACGCCCCGGCGGATGCCGAGGTCGACAATCTCTTCGACACCCATCACGCCATCGGCCTGGTGACGGAGGACGGCGTGGAAATCCTGCTCCACATCGGCATCAACACCGTGGAGCTGGGCGGCAGGCACTTCAAGGCCCACGTGGAAGCGGGCCAGAAGGTGAAGAAGGGCGACCTGCTGATCTCCTTCGACATGGAGGCCGTCAAGGCTGCGGGCTACCTCTGCACCACGCCCATGATTGTCTGCAACACCGAGGATTACCAAAGCGTGACCCCCACGGCGGAGGGAAGCATCCAGGCCGGAGTCCCCCTGCTGGAGGTCAAAGGGTAAGCCTTCCGGTTTCTCTCACCGCGGATATCGCCCCATCGGAAAAAGAGCGGGAACGGAGTTCGCTGAACTCCGTTCCCGCTTTCTTCTGTTGAAAGGCCAGCATTTGAGGCACTCTGAAACGCCGCATGAACTTCCGGTCTCCCCGGCTCCGGGCGGGGTCCTTCCCTCTTAGGCCGCAATGCCCCAGAGGTCGTCGAACAGCCCTCCGCCGCCGCTGGGCTCCGTTCCTCCCGGCTCCTCCGGCTCGACGGGAGTCACCGGGTCCGGCTGCGGTGTAGGCTCCGGCGTGGGCTCCGGGGTCGGCGTTATGGGCTTGGGAGAGGGGCCGTAGCCCTCGTGGCTCTCCCCGGGATTGGGCACATAGGGGTCGGTCACGCCGGGCGTGGTCGTGGTTCCGCCGCTCGGATCATAGGGATTCAGCGGGTCCAGGGGATTCTCCGGCAGGGGCACGCCCTCATGGACGGGACAGCCGCCCGTGGGGTTGGTCTCCGAGGGCTCCCGGGCCTTCTCCAGGGTGCTGATGAGATACGGGTCGTCGTCCGCCTTGATGCTGGGGCCGTAATCCTCCCGGACGTGGTCCAGGTAGGCCCGCTGCTCCACCACCGCCTCGGGGCAGGTCTCCCCGGCCAGGCAGTGGCCCTCGGTGCAGTAGGACACCACCTTGTGCATGGTGCACTCCTCTGTGGGTCCGGTGCCCGACGCCACCGTAAACGTGCCGATTCGGCCTCCCCGGGGGTCCGCCTCACACGCAGCAGTGGGCCTCATGCCGCTGTCCAGGCATACTTGGATGCTGGTCAGCCCTGTGGAGGGCTTGTTGTCAAAGTCCTTGTCAGGCAGCTCCATATGAAGGGGCTCCATAACCTTTTTCCACATGGTGATGGCGGGGTTGCCGCTGTAGCTGATGCGCTCCGGCTCCTCATAGCCCGTCCAGACCGCCGCCACGTAGTAGGGCGTGAAGCCCACGAAATAGCGGTCCTTGTTGTCGTTGGTGGTTCCGGTTTTTCCGGCGATGTGCATGCCGTTGAACCGGGCCTGTCCGCCGGTGCCGGCGCTTACGGCGTTTTTCAGCATGTCCGTCATCAGGTAGGCCGTGGCCTCCTTCATAGCCACGTGGCTTTCGCTCTCGTTCTCCAGCACCGTGACCTCCTGGCCGGTGGTGTTGTCGATGCGGGTGACCCGGACGTAGGTCCGGGGCTCGTTGTAAATGCCGTTGTTGGCAAAGCAGGCGTAGGCCGCCGCCATTTCCACGGTGTTCAGCCCCCGGGTCAGGCCGCCCATGCCCAGGGCGCCCACCACCATGTCGTCCGCCACCAGGTCCAGCCGCAGGTTCTCCGTGGCGAAGCGGTAGGCCTCCTCCACCCCCACGGACTGGAGGGCCTGGACGGCAATGGTGTTGATGGATTTCTGCACGCCGGTCCGCACCGTGGTGAAGCCGGTGTAGGTGTTGGGGGAGTTCTTGGGCCAGGGATTGCCGTTGAGCTCCTGGACGGGGTAGTTGTCAAAGACGGAGCCCTGGGTGATGACCCCTGCGTCCAGGGCCGGGGCGTAAGCCGTCAGGGGCTTCATGGAGGAGCCCACCTGCCGCTTGGCGGTGGCGCAGTTCCAGCCCAGGTTTTCCTGCTTTTCCCCCACCTTGCCCACCATGGCGACGATGTTGCTGGTGTAGGGGTCCAGAATAGTAATGGCGGACTGAAGCTGCTGACCATTCCGGGAGGTCACGTCCAGGTTGCTCCGGTCCTCATAGACGCTCTCCGCCAGGGCCTGGATATCCGGGTCCAGGGTGGTGTAGATGCGGTAGCCGCTGTTATAGAGGCGGGTGTAGGCCTCCTTCTCCGTAATGCCGTACTCGTCCTGAAGTCCCTGGACCACATCCCGGAGCACCTGGTCCACAAACCAGGAGTTTATCTCGATCTTTCCTGTGGCCTTCTCCACGATCTCGTCGGCGGAGGTGGAGCCGTCGGCAAACTGGAGGACCTCCGCTTTGGCGGCCTCGGCCTGGGCCTGGGTGATATAGGGCAGACCCGTCTTAGGGTTAATTACGTCCTCCTTGGCCATCGTGTCTATAATCAGCTCCTGGCGCTCCTTGTTCAGCTCCCGGGGGGTGACCTTGGTGCCATCCGACCGGGTATAGGTGACGTCGTACATGGGCCCGTAGAGGGAGGGGTTGTTGGTGATGGCAATGATACAGGCACTCTCCGCCAGGCTCAGGTCCTTGGCGTCCTTGCCGAAGTAGAATTGGGCCGCCGTCTGCACGCCGCAGCAGTTCTGTCCTAGAAAGATGGTGTTCAGGTACAGCTCCAGAATATATTCCTTGGAGTAGTTCTCCTCAAACTCCAGGGCCCGGAAGATCTCCCGGACCTTCCGGTTGACATAGGGCATGTCGTCGCCTGTCATATTTTTCAGCACCTGCTGGGTGATAGTGGACCCGCCCTGGCTGCCGTCACCCACGGCCAGCTCCTTTACGGCGAACAGGGTCCGCCGCCAGTCCACGCCCTCGTGCTGGAAGAACCGCTTGTCCTCAATGGCCACGGCGGCCTGCCACAGATAGGGGGACATGTCCTTAAACTCCACCAAAATGCGGTTCTCCGCGCCGTGAACGTTCTGGAACTCCTTCCACGCCCCCGTCTCCTTATCCTGATAGTAAATGAAGGAGCTGAGGCTCATGGTGTAGTCCTCCGCCCGCACCGCCACGTTGGGGGTAACCACCGTGTCGATATACTCCTTAAAGAAATGCAGGCCGATCAGCGCCGTGCAGACGCCCACCAGCAGGACCGTCCACAGCGTAATGAAAATCCACTTCACCACGCCCAGTGCGATCCCCAGGGGGGTGGTCCTTCTGCGCTTCCGGCGCCGCTGGGGCTGCTGCGGCTGTTCTCTTCTTCCGTGCTGCTCCAAAGTAATGAATACCTCCTTTACCGGGGTCACCGCCGCCGTCCGTTCCAGGGGCGGCAGGCGTCAGAACCAGTCTCTTCCAGGACTTCCAAAAATTGCAGAAGCTCCTCATTCTCTATTGTATCATCCCCTGTCAATATTGAAAATGTCGGATATTGCCGAAAAAAAGTTCCCGCATCGCATGGATTTATGGATTTTGGGCAGACTAACTCCCACTGGCGCTGTCAACTTTTCAGCTTTTTCACAAATTCTTCTCTTGCAATTGCCGGCGTTTCCGTGTAAAATACAGTTGAGCTCAGAAAAGGAGGCCCTGTATGAGTGAAGATTTCGGCCCCACCTTCCTGACCGTCACCGACGAGGAGGGGAAGGAACTGGTCCTGGAGTTCATGGACGCCCTGGAATACAACGGACAGCTCTACCAAGCCTTCTTCCCCGCCGAGACCGAGGGGGAGGAGGACGACCCGGACGCCGGGCTGGTGATTTTAAAGGTCCTCCACGAGGACGGCGAGGATATCCTCTCCACCCTGGACTCCGACGAGGAGCTGGAGGCGGTGTACGAGCGCTTCATGGAATCCCTGTTCGACGGCGAGGAATGACCCTATAACCACATACCCACATACGGAAAGTACCCTGCGGGGTGCGTGATAGATCTTTTTTTAACCCACATTTCGTTATAAGGGACGCTGGATCAGAGCGTGGTTCGCAGGCCTCCCGGCTGCCGTTCGCGGCTGGAAGTTGGAAGCGGTAAAGCGCGCTGGAGGCGACCCACCTGTCCATGAAGGTGCAGGTTATAACGGGGTCTACACGGCTCTCGCGGGGTACTATTATGCCCTGACCCCCGCCTCTTCCCCGGCTTTCAGAAAATTTTCAGCCGGGCAGGCTATGATTGTGTTTCCATTTATGCGTTATTTTAGCGGACCAGCCCCGGGATTTGATGAAAAAACCGTGAATTCTGGCGTTTTCTTTCCCGGAAAGGGATTTTAGGCTTGCACTTTGGCCCGCATTCCGCTATAATAGGCAAGTGCGTAAAATCCAGCCCGCCGCCGCGCGGACAAAACATGTAACTGAAAACTTGAGAGGACTGAGACACAAATGAGCGCATCGAGAGAAAAGCAAAACCGTCAGGCCGCCGCCGGCCAGACCGACCCCAAGACCGCCCGGGAGGCGCAGCAGCGCAGGGAGGAGAAACGGACCAACCTCCTCTACGGCGTCATTGCCGCCGCCGTCCTGATTGCGGTCATCGTCTCCCTTGTCTGGCGCAGCGATTTCATCCCCAAAATAACCACTGCCGCCACCATCGACGGAGAGAAGTACACCGCCGCCGAGGTGGATTACTACTACCAGACGGCCTACCGCAACTTCGTTTCCAACAGCCAGTATTCCTATTTCCTCAGCTACCTGGGGCTGAACACCGGCGCCACCCTGAAAAGCCAGCCCATCAACTCCACTGCTGCCTCCATGCTGGGCATTGAGCTGCCCGGCGCGGACGACGCGGACACGGAGGCCGGCACCGACGCCTTGGCTTCCACCGGCATGACCTGGCACGACTATTTCCTGAATGAGGCCCTGGACAACATGAGCGTCATTCAGGCCGCCCTGAAGGCCGCCGAGGCCGAGGGCTTCCAGTACCCCGCCGGGGTCCAGGCCCAGTACGACGACAACATGGCCGCCCTCAAGTCCGTGGCGGCGGCCAGCGGCATCTCCGTCAGCCAGTACCTGAAGGCCAACTTTGGTATGGGCGTCACGGAAAAGGTCTACGGCGAGCAGCTGATGCGGGTCCTCCGCTACAGCGCCTACGCCGACGCCTATCAGAACAGCCTGACCTACTCCGACAGCGAGCTGGAGGAAACCTACAACGCCGACCGCAACACCTATGACCATGTTTCCTACGAGGTCGTCTCCATCTCCGGCGCCGCCGAAAGCACCGCGGACGAAGACGGCAACACCGTAGAGCCCACCGAGGAGGATTCCGCCGCAGCTCTGGAGGCCGCGCAGGACGCCGCCGAGGCCATTCTGGACGGCTTCCGGAGCGGCGGGGACCTGGAGGAGCTGGCGGAGGAGAACGACGGCACCTACAGCCAAAACGAAAACGGCAGCTACAGCGCCGGAAGCGTCATGAGCGAATGGCTGTATGACGATGCCCGGAAGCCCGGCGACACCGGCACTGTGGCGGACGGCACCGTCCAGTACGTGCTGGTCTTCCACGACCGCTTCCGGGACGAGAACCCCACCATTGACATTCGCCATATTCTGGTCCCCCTTGGAACCGGCTCCATTGCCGAGGGCGAAGAGGGTTATGAGGACGAACAAGCCCAGCTGAAGGCCGACGCCCACGCCAAGGCCGAGGAGCTGCTGGCCCAGTGGCAGGCCGGCGAGGCCACCGAGGACTCCTTCGCCGCCCTGGCTATGAAGGAATCCACCGACGGCTCCAAGTACGACGGCGGCCTCTACACAGAGGTCTATCAGGGCCAGATGGTAACGGAATTCAACGACTGGTGCTTCGACGCCGCCCGCCAGCCCGGTGACACCGGTGTGGTGGACACCCAGTATGGCGCTCACGTCATGTACTTCTCCGGCGTGAACCTGAGCCGCTGGCAGTCCCAGGCCGCCTCCAATCTGCGAAACGAGGCGTACACCGCCTGGGAAGAGGATTTGGTGAAAGACGTCACCGTCCAGCGCAGCGAATCCGGCTTGAAGCTCATTGGGTGACAGCAGGTAAAGACCAAGAGGCCGGCATTTGCCGGCCTCTTTTCTCAATACATACATTAGAACTTTAAAGGAAGAAAGAAGGATGCTGTATGCTGGTTGGTACGCTGGTCAATACCGGCGCAGTGATCATCGGGTCCCTGATCGGGCTCCTGTTGGGCAATATCCTGCCGGAGCGGCTGCGGGACACGGTGATGAAGGGTCTGGGGCTCTGTACCTTATTCGTGGGCATCGACGGGATGCTGGGAGGCAGCAACGCCCTAATCGCCATTATCTCCGTCGCCGTGGGAGCCGTCATCGGGGAGCTCTGTGACCTGGACGGACATCTGAACCGCTTTGCGGAGGGCCTGGAGAAGAAGTTCCGGAAGAGCCAGGAGGGAGGTCCCTCCCTGGCGGAGGGCTTTGTGACGGCCTCCCTGGTCTTCTGCGTGGGGGCCATGACCATTGTGGGGGCCCTGAATGACGGCCTCACCGGAAATCATGAGATGCTGTTTACCAAGGCCACGCTGGACTTTGTGTCCTCCATCATCTTTGCCTCTTCCCTGGGGCTTGGCGTGATGCTGTCGGCGGCGGCGGTCCTGACCATTGAGGGCGGCATTGCCTGTCTTGCCAGCCTGGTGGCTCCGCTCCTCCAGCAGAATCCCAATACGGTCCCGGAGATGACAGTGGTGGGTTCGGTGCTGATTGTGGGAATCAGCTTAAATCTTCTGGGCGTTACGAAGCTGAAGATTATGAATTATGTTCCGGCCATTTTCCTGCCTATTTTGCTCTGCTTGTTTATGTGATATTGAGACTATCAGAAGACGCGCCTTTGTTTTAGCAAAGGCGCGTCTTCCTGTTTAAAAGCATTTGTAATTCGCGTTAGATTATAGTAGACTGGAAGAGAAAGTCTGTCACTGAGGAGGATCCAAATGCTTGCTTACCTGATTATTGCGGCGCTCATGGGCGCATTGATCTACTTGCTATACCGCCAGGGCCTTGCGTCATCCAAGTGTATCACCGCCGTCCTATTCGTATTCCGCCCTGGGAGGCAGGCCGACAGCGCTTTCCTGGATTCCTGCACTGGGTGGATCCGGCATGTAGGGCGCTTTCGTCAGAACCGGACATACGAGTTTCGCCTTGAATGCCAGCTGTCGGCAGGAAGTACTGAGGCAGCCCTGCTGGACTGCCAAAAGCGAGAACTGCTGCGCTTGAATCAAGACAACTGTAGGGGAAAAATCGAATTGAGCGGGAACAGCCGGTATTATCTGCGCTGGGAGTTTAAGGAAGCACTGATTTAATCAACGTGTGCAGATTTGCGCCAGAAATTTTCGCTGGCAAGGAAGAAAATCGCAGAAATCCTGGCGGATTTCAAGATTTTCTGACGCAGATCAGCGGAAATTTAAGGCGTAAAGATGTGTGCGGAGATTAAATCAGTGGTTCCTTAAAAACGCCACTGGAAGATGTAAACTGCTCTGGTAAGCCGTTTTCCCTTTTTGCTTGAGACATAAAAAAACAGGACAGACTACCAAAATAGCCTGTCCTGTGTTGGCGCCACCTATCTTCCCGGGCCGTCGCCAGCCAAGTATTGTGGGCAGAAACGAGCTTA
>CAJTVF010000005.1 GCA_910579435.1 uncultured Oscillibacter sp. | reverse complement strand
AAAATTTCTGGCGCAAATCTGCACACGTTGATTAAATCAGTGCTTCCTTAAAAAAACGGCTCGCCTGTCTGAATCTGGCTCTGCTCCTCCTTGTGCTGTCCGCCCTCCCGGCGGCCGCGGCTCCGGTCCCCTCCCCGGCTCCAGCAGACGCCGCCGCCCGGAGGTCCTTTTACACGCTGTATCTGAACCCCAACGGCGGAACCCAGCCCAATGGCGCCACAAGCGCCGCCTCCATCTCCGCCCAGCGCCCATACCAGACTGTGGACCTGGCGGACTACCTGTGTACCCAGTCCAATAAAATCCAAGTAGGCTGGACCACAAACAGGTTCCCAAGTCCCGCCTCCCCCTCAAATCTGATTCCCATAAACGCCCGTTACCGGGTCACCAATACCACGCTGTACGCTTACTGGGCGCCGTCCGGCTCCACCCTGAACGCCCTGTCCGGAACCTTTGTCAATCCCTCTCCCCGGGATGGCGCTGTAAAGCAGCAGCGGTATTCTATCCAAACGCCCGGACGCCCCCTTCCCACTGCCGGAGACATCCGTTATACCAACGGTTCAGCCCTGCTGGGCTGGTCCACCCGTCTTCAGCCCGAAGCGGACGCAAACTCCTTCCTCTCCGGCGCGTGGTACGCGCCGGGCGACAGCGCCCCCAAGGGACCGCTCTATGGCCACCAGTACAGCCCCACCGCTTCCCATCTTGTCGTTTATCACTTGGGCTCCTTCCCCTCCGCCGCAGGCGGATCCGCCCTGGTCCAGGAAGGCGGCGGGAATTCTGACATCTGGCCGCTCTGGAATTTGTCATACCTGCTCCCGGAGCCCAAGGGCTGGTCCTTTGGCGGCTGGTCCACAGAACCGGGCAGCACGGAAATCGCTTACGGTTATCCGCGCCCCATTGTTTTTGAGAAGCCCGGGGTTCTGAATCTTTACGCCATATGGTATAAACAGCTGGACGAAAAGAGTTACCTCAACGCCTATCTTCCCTCGGAGGGAAATACCGTCCGCGTTTTAATCAACCCGTCCTTTTACCAGGAAAATAAAGCGGCCGCCCTGGCTCTTGCGTTGTACGACCGGGACAGCGGCCAGCTGCTGGGCCTCGCGTCAAAAACATCCTCCCAAAGCGGCGGAATAGAAGCAAAATTTCCCGGCAGCAAGCTGCCTCGTTGCAAGCTCATTGCCTGGGACAAGTACGGCGCGCCTGTCATCCCGCCCTATTCCTTTGACGCGGAGGAGCTAATGCTGGGCCGCTCTTGGTAAAGCCTTACTGCCAAAAAAGCATCCTGTTGCAGGCCCCCTGGCGCACTGCGCCAGGGGGCCTGCCGCGTTCGCCTTCATTCTTACAAATGTTTCTGTTTTGTTTCCAAATCGTTTCTTGACGCCTGCTTTTTCCTCGCTCATGCCACTTCTTTTTCAAAAAAATTTTTAAAAAGTGGGAGCTGGTTTCCGGTCTGAAGGAATAAACTTGACAATTGTGGGGATTTCCTATATACTAAAACCTGTTTTGTAAGCATTTCTCAAAAGTAACAATTTGTTTCCGGCTTTCCCCCGGGGAGGCCGGACGGAAAGCGAGGCGATCCCTGTGTGCGCTTCTCTCCCTTCCTCCCTTCTCCGGCGGGCGGCCGCCCTGGTTCTGGCGGCCGCGCTGGTCTGCCCGGTCCTGCCCCGGGCCTTTGCTGCGGAGACATTTCCCTGGAGCGGCATAACCTACATTGTCACCCGCCTGGAAGACGATCCCCTCCTGATCGACGGCTCCGGCCCGGCTCCGGACCTCGCAGGCTATCCCCTAACCATCCTCCAGAACGGGCGAAGCCGGGACTTGGCCACCGCCGCCCGCCAGGAGCTGACCATTCACCATGAGGGCCAGACCTTTACGGACGACTCCAAGCTGGAACCCATTACCGTTACACTCCGCCGCCTTGGCATCCAGCCCAGCCCCATTGAGGGCGTGCTGATTCAAATTTCCCGTGGCTCCATTGAAATTACCGTCGCCTCTGACCTGGTCTACTGGGAGCGCGACGCGGTGGAAACGCCCTACCAGACCATACGCCGGGCAAATCCCGCCATGGCAAAAGGCGAGGAGGACGTGGTACAGGTGGGCTCCATCGGAGAGAAGGGCGGCGTATACGAGGTCGTCTGGTCCAACGGGGCGGAGCTCAGCCGCCAGCTGGTGGAGGAGCTGGACAGTGAGCCGGTGGACGAAATCATTGAATACGGCACCGCCGTCAAGCCTGCGGCTGCCAGGCCGGCCCAGGCGGCCAGCGTATCCGTCAGCCGGGATGCGGAGTCCTCCGGTGAGAGCGGCACTCTGACCCTCTCCAACGGCGAGACGCTGCGTTTCTCCAAGGCCATTTCCATGACCGCCACCGCCTACACCGCCGGGCATGGCGGAGTAGGCACCCGTACCGCCAGCGGCACAGCCGTCCGGGAGGGCGTGGTGGCGGTGGACCGCCGGGTAATTCCCCTGGGAACCAAACTGTATATTGTCGCCAACGGCGGCGTCGTATACGGCCACGCCGTGGCGGAGGATACCGGAGTCCGGGGGAACCGCATCGACCTCTACTTCGACACCTACCAGGAATGCATCAATTTTGGGCGGCGGGACTGCATGGTCTATATTTTGGAATAAACCGGGCGGAAGCGGCCCTGCTTTCGCTCAGTGACATTCGTTAAGCGGAAACGCAGCCGTTAAGGGAGGGTATTTTCCCACCCCTTAACGGCTGCGTTGTTTTTATAGAAACCCGGTCCGCTCAAGCGCAAAGCCGGGGGAAGCGGCAGCATGATGTAACGCGCCCTGCCGCCGCTTTTACCCGCAATTTTCCAGGGACACGCGGACCGTTTCCTCAAACCGTTTACTGAAATTCATATCTTTCCGCACTGCCATCTGGCGCCGGCATACTCTGTCTGTCCCAAATGCGGAAGCATCATGGAACGGGAGCATACCGCGTTCCGCGACCGCTGCGGCCAGCGGCTGGACTGGCAGTGCTGCCAAAGCGCGGCTGTCATTGATGCGGAGCCGGAAACATGAAAGGGCGCGGGGCAAGAGTCCGCGCCCTTCTCACTTCCGGTTACTCCACCGTCACCGATTTCGCCAGGTTTCTCGGCTTGCCGATGTCGCAGCCCCGCTGGAGCGGCACGATGCTCAGAGACGGCTGGAGCAGGGAGCGGGTCTCCGGCACGGCGATTTCCGGCCCGGCCCAGGTGTAGAGCACGTCGTCCGCCTGTCCTCCGCGACCCTCCCCGACACGGTCACTTCCATTGGGAAATGGGCGTTTGACGGCTGTTCCAGCTTCACCCGCATCAACATTCCCCCCCAGCGCCGCCTCCATCAAGGCCGGTGCGTCCTTCACCATGCCCGCCGGGCAACTGTCAAGCCCATATCCTTGTCACCCTCCCGCAGCGTCTCCGTCATGGTCCGGTGAGGAACACGTCTGATGCCGCTCCCGGAGAGGATGAGCCGCACTGGATCCCCCGAATCCCGCCGGCGCTTGAGCATGGCGGGAACGGTTTCCGGCGGCTGACCGCTGTAAAGCAGAAGCACTTCACGGGGCGGAAGGTCTTGAGCCTCATCTTCAGCAGCCCCCGTCCGCCGCCGGCCCTCCAGCAGAAGCCGGTTGAACCGCTCCTCCCCGTCCCCGGCCCCGGGGCAGTTCAACAAAATCCGACTTCATTTCGTGCGCCGGTTCCGACTTGCTTTCGTGCGCCGTTCTCTTCGGTTCAATCCGGGATTCCGATTTGGTTTCGTGCGGGGCGGATTCCTCCGGCCCGCCTGGTTCCGACTTCCTTTCGTGCAGCTTCCTTGGAAGCTCCGACTTCGTTTCGTGCGGGCCGCTCTTTGGGGAGCCTTGGGCCTCGGCTCCGGCGGAACCAATTCATTACTTTTGGGGGACCGAACCGCAACATCTTGTAGCCGGTTTTGGTCCATCTCCCGCAGATTTTGTGTCCGGGAAGCCGTAACCGGCACTTTCCCGGCGTTCTCCCGGCCCGCCAAAAACTCATGTGAGGCTTGTCCGCTCCTTTGGCCGTCCTCCGTTTTTCGTCCTTCGGCGGCGGGGCGGGGGCCTTTTTCCCCTTGGCTTTCCGCACGAATTCAAGTCGGTTTTCCCTGAAATCCTTCTCCAAATTCCGCACGAATCCACGTCGGACTTCCGCCGTCTCAGCCTGTTTCCCGTCCGCCTTTCTCACGGTTCCGGCTCGGACTTTGGGAAGACGCTTCCCGGAATCCCGCACGAAATCAAGTCGGCTTTCCGCTGTTTTTCCGCCGGGGCGGGCGGCAGCCCGCTCAGCTCCAGGGCCGTCATTCAGCCGCTTGTACGCTGTCCGGGCGCCGGAACCCGGAGGGCCGGAAGGAGAAGGGCCTTGACAGAATCAGGGGCTTCCGCTATGATAGGTTTGATAAATTGTGCAAATCAAACATACAGGAGGACATCCCTATGAAATGTAAACTTCTCCCGGCGCTGCTCCTGGCCCTTCTGGCCCTAGCCACGCCGGCCTTTGCCGCCGGCTTCGTCCCCTTGGGGAATCCCGTCAATCTCCAATGGGACAAGGACCATCCCGGCCTCGTCCGGTGGGAGACTGCGCAGCCCTACCAGGGCTTCTGCTATCTCTCCTTCTACCAGGAAAACGATCCCTCCCCCATCTGGAGCGCCCAGCTGGAGCACGGCGCCGGGGAATCCGGTCCCTTCGAGGCCTCCTATTTCAAGTACCATGCCCTCGCCAGCCAGGACCTGCCCTCCGGGAACTATTTCTTCACTGTCCAGAACCTGGGGGACGGCACAGCGTACAGCGACAGCGCGGAGGTTTCCTCCGGCGTGTACGCCTACGTGGAGCCCGGCCCGAACACGGCCCTGGAGACCCCCGCCGCCGGACATTGGGAGTGGCCCATTGCCGTCTGGGACGACCGGCAGGATACGGACCCCGATGTGGACGGCTACCTGGTGGAATACGGCTGGTCCAAGACGGAGGCGGCAAGCCCGGACGAGATCTGCGGCGCGGGCAGCACGGCCCGCCTCCGCAGCGGCAAGAGGAACGACTTCTTTGAGGAGCAGATTCTCAGCTCTTTCGGCGCGGGCTGGTACTATTTCCGGGTCCGCCCCGTCAGCGCCAACATTGAGGCCCGCCGCTGCGGGGAGTGGTCCGGCTGGTCCCAAGGCTATCATCAGGACGCCCTGGGAGCCCTGGACGCCATCCTGAACGCCGGCCTCCCGGCGGACGAGCTCCGGGGCGCCGTCCAGGCCCTGGGCCCGGCGGAGCTGAAAAGCGCCCTGGCGGCGGACATCCCGGGCGCGCCGACCGGCGCGGCGGAAGCCCTCTCGAATCTGGAGGCCCGCCTGGGCGGCCCGGCAAAGCCTGAGGTAGCCCCGGAGCTCCAAAGCGTCTTCGACGCGGCCAAGGTCTCCATCGTGGGGGCGGCGCTGAACGACCCGAGCGGAGCGGGCAGTCCAATCCTGAGCATCGGGAAGCCCCAGGCGGACCATGTTCTGGACGCCGTCTATGACTCCGCCCTGGCGGTGAACTTCTCCATGACCCTTCTCAACACGGTGACTCCTCACGACCTGGCGGTTCCCGTCAAGGTGACCCTCCCCGTTCCGACGGGCGTCAACCCGGACTTCCTGGCCATTCTGCACTACCGGGCGGACGGCGGCTGTGAGGAGGTGCTTCACACCGTCTTCGAGAGGGGCGGCCAATGGTACGCCTCCTTCGTCCTCACCGGCTTCAGCGACTTCACCCTGACCGAACGCCTGGGGGCTGCTATCCAGACTACCCCGGGGGGCGGCTATCAGGCCGTCAACGCCCCGACCGGGGCAAGGCTCCTCCTGGCCAGGTACGAGGGGACCCGTTTCCGTTCCCTGGAGGTCCTGGAGAGCCTCTCCGGAACCTTGGGCGGAAGCGGCCGGCTGTTCCTGCTGGACGGCGAATACCGCCCCCTCTGCCCCGCGGGGGACCTCCAGCCGTAAAAAACCCAGTTGATTAAGAGCGCCCCGCCCTTGGGAATCCTCCCTTGGGCGGGGCGCTTTTTCCTGTGTCAAAGCCACTTCCGCAGGGGCGGAACCAGCCGGAGCCCGGCGGCGGCCAGGGCCGCTGCGGCGAAAATAAGCAGCTCCCACAAAACCATGGCAAAGACGACGTGCATATGCCCGCACAGCGCCTCGTAGACCGGGCGGGTCCAGGAAATCATGAAATCCCCCAGCAGGTAAATCCCAAAGGTCAGGCGGCCCAGGCGGTGGACGGCTCGGGCGGCGGACGGCGGGAGGGGATGCCGCTCCAGCAGGTATTTGACGCAGACATAGAGGCAGGCCGAGGCCAGGGTGATGGTGATCAGCTTCCGGTTGTCCAGCGCAGCATAGGACTCGGGATTCCGCCGGAAGAGCAGGTACGTCCCCGCCACCTGGACCGCCAGAGATAGGCCGTATCCCCCAAGGCAGAACAGGAAGGCCCGCCGCGACGGCGCCGCCTCATGCTCCAGGTAATAGCCCAGCAGCACCAGGGCCAGGTAATGGCCGATCATCCCGTCGGTGAAGTCCCCGGACAGCCCGGGAGTGGAAAACAGGATCTGGAGCAGGGGGACCGTCCCGCAGAACCCCAGGGTGAGCAGAAACAGGTATTCCATCTGCCGCCGGGACAGCGCCTTGGCCAGCTTCTGCAGGACCGGCAGCACGCACAGCAGGCCCAGATACAGGTACAGATACCAGAAGGCCGTGGTAGCCCGGGCCGTGGGGAGCTGGAATAGGAAATCCCGGAGGCTGAACGCGGTCCCGTTCCGATGGCCGTAATAGACCGTGTACAGGAAGGAGCCCGCCAGAAACACAACAAAAATCCGGAGGATCCGCTCCGCCGATTTCCTCGGGGAGTCTTCCTTTTCCAGCAGCACCGCTCCCATAATCAGCAGGAACACCGGAACGGCGGGCTTGCTGACAAAAAAGTAGGTCACGGACCAGAACCAGGTGAGGCTGGGGGCGTTGCTCAGGAAAATCTCGCTGTTGGTGTGGTTCACCAGGACGAGGAAGGCCGCCAGAATCCGCAGCAGCTCGATGTGGGTCCGCCTGCCCGCCGCCTCCTTCCCGGCCGGCAGGCGGGGCGGGCGGGTCCGCCGGGGCCGCCAGGCCATGACCCGCCCCAGGGCGGCGTGGTAAATATACCCGCTCAGGAGCATGGCGGCGTATACGGCGGGCCACAGCAGGTTTGACGGAACCTGGAGATAATCGAAGGCCACAATGTGGATGAGGTAGATCTCCAGGCTGCACTCCCCGGCGGTCTCAAAAAGCCTGAGGACCAGGGGGGCGCGGCGCTCCAGCCAGGCGAAGGCGCGGCATAGCGCCAGCGTCATGGCCGGCGCGGTCAGGATGAAGGGATACCAGTAAAATCCGCCGTTCCACAGCAAACCGCCCTCCAGCGCCTCCCGCAGGATCAGCAGCAGCCCATAGCCGGACAGCCCCAGCGCGTAGGCGGCCAGCTCCATCCACCGTCCAATCTCCCAGCCCAGAGCCGTCCGCCGCCCCAGCTCCATGCCCAGGGCGAAGACCGTGAACCGGGTGACCGCGATCATAACGCTCTCCCCAAAAAAGCAGGCGTCCATCAGCACCGTGGCGGCCAGGACTCCCCACACGCCCCGGGGGCGCCTCATCGCCCGGAAGAACAGCGGGGCGATGAAGTAAAAGGAAAACAGCGCCAGCATGTACCAGTTGAAGGTGGCGGAGGCCCCGGTCCAGAAGGCGGTCCCCGTCAGATTCCCCAGAACGGCCCGGGGCCAGGAGGACCGGGGCGTGCCCGGCAGCCGCAGGAGAAGCCACGCCGCCAGAACCGGCAGGTAGGCGGGAATTACCCGCTTCAGCCGCCGTTTATAAAAATCCAGCTGCCCCCCGCCCCGGGACAGGGAGCCGTACAGCCCGAAGCCGGAGAGGAACAAAAAGATATCCACGCCTCCAAAGCCGTTGGCCCGGAAGCGGTTGACGGCCTCTCCAAACACCGGCAGGAACGAAAAGGACATGCGGCTGTGATAAGCCATGATCCAAAGAATGGCGAAGCCCATGACGGCGCTCCGGTATCGGGCAAGCTGTTCCCCGCCGATTTTCTCCCCTTTTCCCATCGTGGTTTCCTCTCCTTCCGCTGGAACGGTCCGCTTCGTTTCATCCCTCTTGTCAAGGAATATCATGCTTTCCTCTAGAGGAAAGCATGAGGGACGGCCGTCCCTCGCAAATTATTTCGCTTGATTCTTTCGGGCCCCGAGGCTCTTCCGGCCTCACGTGAGTTTTGTCCGCCTCATATGGCTGCCGCGCCGAGCACGCCGCAGGAGACGGCGGCCACCGCCGCCCCGGCGATCAGCACCCCCAAGGCAATGGCGGGCAAGGCGGTCCTCATCCGAATATCCAGCACGTCGGCAACCAGCGCCCCGGTCCAGGCCCCGGTCCCCGGCAGGGGCACCGCCACCAGCAGCACCAGCCCCGCCAGCCTGTATTTCCGCACGGTCCGCCCCTTCAGGTGGGCCCGGCGCTCCAGGGCGGCCACCCACTTCCCCAGCCGGGGGAAGCGCCGCAGCCAAGCGAACGTCCGCCGCAGCAGCAGCAGGATAAAGGGCACCGGGAACAGGTTCCCCAGCACCGCCGCCAGATACGCCGCCCACACCGGCAGCCCCAGGGCCATGCCGAAGGGTAGCGCCCCCCGCAGCTCGATCACCGGGACCGTGGCCATGAGGAAGGTCTGTCCCGCCGCTCTCCAAAATTCCATATCAAAGGCTTCCATATCTACTCCTTGCCGTATCCTGTCGTTTTTTCAGGATACCACAAAACCACCGCCTTTACAAGCCCCGGCAAAACTTTTTCGTTTCCTGGCGCACCGCCCCGTGCAACCTCCTCCCCCGTGCGCCCATCCTGTAGAACCGCTTCCCGGACGGGAGGCGCAGGAAAGGAGGCTCCCACCCATCCGGGGCCGCGCCAAGAGCACGGTAATGAGCCTGAAAACGCCCTCTGCGCGGCGCCGCGCGGCTATAAGCTGACGGCGGGGGCGTGGGTCCGATGGACAAAACTCACGTGAGTTTTTTGCATGGAAAGGAGACACGATATGACCAACGCGGCATGGAACGGCCCCGTCACTATGGAGGACGTGCCGGAGGAGTTCCGGGAGGTGGCGGAAGCGCTGGGAATGAAGGCGTTTTTGAAGCTCATTACCCTGTGCGGGGGACAGGACCTGTACATCCCGAAGCGGGAAAGCCTGGAGCGGGGGCCCCGGGACCGGGCCATCCGGGCCCGCTTCGACGGGGGAAACTACCGGCAGCTGGCGGCGCAGTACCGCCTGAGCGTCCGGCAGATCCGAAAAATCATCAGCGGGACGAGGACATGACAAAAGGCGGACGGGCCGCGAAACGTGCCCGTCCGCCTTTTCTGTTTTTCACGGAGCGGGCCCCCGGAAAAAAACCTTCCCTTTTTCCCAGTTTTATGCTATACTTCATCCTGATTTATCATGTCCCGACGAAAGGAGGCCCCCATGGACCAGACCCTTCCCAAGCCCGCCGGGGCGGCCGGCGCCCGCTTCCTGGAGAGCGGCCAGTTTCAGGAGATGCTCCAGACCTACCGCCGCCTGAAGCCCCTGGCCGAGGACAAACCCCGGACCTTTAAGCGCCGTCTGGCGGAGTTCGACTTCCAGGAAATCTACCCCATCATGGACGAATTCCTGAAAACCCATACCCTGGACACCGCCGAGGACCTGGCCCGGGCCGCCGCGGACCCCGACGAGGAAACCGCCGCCTTCGCCGCCGCCCTGCTGGAAATCTTCCAGGCAAACCTGACCGCCCGGGCCACGGAATACGACATCCTGGGCAACAGCCCCGCCACCTACTTCATCTGCGGCGTGTGGGCCAACATGAAGCGGGGACGGGAGTTCCACCCGGCCTCCAACGGCATCACCGTCACCTACGACCAGCCGGACGCCTATGGGAATCAGAACATCCGCTACCGCAACAAGGACTATGAGATGACGCTGATCTTCGAGACGGTGAAGGAATACACCCGCAACCTCTCCTGGACGGCCCACCGGCTCCTGATCTACACCCTGATGCGCGGCAACGCCCAGAACTGGCGGAACAACACCGCCGTGTTCAACATCACGGAATACATGGAATGGGCGGGCCTGAAAAGCCGCGACGCGGCCTACCGGCAGCTGAAAAAGGACGTGCAGTCCATCACGGGGATGAAGCTGACGGCGGAGTCCTTTAAAAAATACTTTGAATCCTTCTACACCACCCACCTGGCCACGGAGGCCTCCATTAAAAAATACACCGGGGAGGTCCGCATCGCCTTCGCCGAGAACGTCCGGCACTTCCTGACCCAGTATTACCAGCTCATCCCCGACTGGATGGGGCGCCTGGGGGAAAACGCCTACCGCATGGCCTTCTACCTCTACTACCGGGCCCGGAAGGCCCCCATGGACGAGGACGGCAGCTTCCGGGTACGGGTGGAGGACGTGATTCAGTACATCGGCCTGCCCACCAAGGAGGAGGTCAAAAACCGCAACTACGACGAGGCCATCCTCCGGCCCTTCAAAAAAGCCATGGAGGAAATCCGCCAGATCTCCGGCGGCTCCCTGGACATCGAGATCGACTACGACAACATCAACACCTTCCTGGCGGGCCAGCTCACCGTGGGCATCGACGACGCCATGCAGGACTACCGCCAGAAGCTGGACAGGGCCAAGGCCGCGAAACAGCTGGAGGCCAAGAAAAAACGGGGGAAAGAGGACCGGGAATCCGGGAAATGATGCACGACTTCACGTCGGAACTCCGGGGCGCCGCCCGCCCTCCTGTGGAAAAAGGCGGGCCGTCTTTCCACAAACGGGGGCAAAGCCCGCCGTTCCGCCCTCCCAAACGCAAAAAAACCGGGGAACCATGCACAAAACCCCGCCAACTGTGGAAAACATCCCGCCGGGAACCGCCCCGCTCCGACTCCGTCCCGTGCCAGAACGACCCCAACCCGTGCAGGACCGACCCGGCCCCGTGCGCCGCCCCGCTCCCAGCCCCGGCGGCGGAAGGGCTCCGGCTCGCCGCCCGCCCCTTATTGATATCTTAGGATATCCTATGACCGGAGAACCCGCCGCCCTCCGGCTCCATATAAAATACGGCTTGAAAAAGGAGGGCGTGAGCCTATGGCGGACAGCTTTGAAGAGTTTCGCCCACGCATCCTGGAATACCTCCAGGACAAGGGAATCAACCCGAGAAAGCGCTTCCGGTGCCTGAACCCGGCCCACCTGGACCGGAACCCTTCCATGGGCTACGACCCCAAGCGGCATAAGGTCCACTGCTTCGCCTGCGGGGCGGACTACGACCTGTTCGACCTGCTGGCCATCGACGAGGGGCTGTCCTCCCCAGGGGAGGCCCTGGCGGAGGCCGCCCGCCGGTACGGGCGCGGGGAGCCGAAGCGCCCGCCCTCCCCGCCGCGTCCGGCGGAGGCCCCCCCGGCGGGCGGGGAGGGCTATTTCGCCCGCCGGGGCCTGTCAGCCGAAACGGCCCGCCGGTTTTCCCTGCGCTATGACCCGGAGCGGGACTGCGTAGTCATTCCCTGCGAGGGGGGGCGGGCCGTCCGGCGATCGGTGGGGGAGAAGCGGTATCTAAATGAGAAGGGCGTCCCGTCCCCGTTGTTCCAGCCGGAGCTGCTGGCGGGGGACGAACCGGTCTTTTTAACGGAGGGAGCCTTCGACGCCCTCAGTGCGGAGGAGCTGGGCTTCCGGGCCTGCGCCCTGAACGGGGCGGGAAACCGGGAAAAGGCGGCGGCGCTGCTGCGGGCCCGGGAGACGCCGGGGGCCGTGCTGGTCGTGACGGACGAGGATGCCGCCGGGGACGCCTGGGCCTCCGCCCTGACGGAGGAGTTCCCCTGGCTGTACCGCTGTCCCCCGGTCCCGGAGGGGAAGGACCTGAACGAGAGCCTGACGGCGGACCGGGACGGAACGGCGCGGTATTTGTCGGAGTGCCTGGAGGACTGGAGAGAGCACCGGCCTCCGCCTTATGGGGACCTCTCCGCCGCCGGGCGGATGGAGGCCCTGGAACGCTACATAGAGGACCGGGCTGTGAGGCCCGCCCTGCTTACGGGCTTTCCCTCCCTGGACAAGGCCCTGGACGGGGGACTTTATGAAGGGCTTTATGTCCTGGGGGCCGTCAGCTCTTTGGGCAAAACCGCGTTCTGCATGCAGCTGGCGGACCAGCTGGCGAAGCAAGGCAGGCATGTACTGATTTTTTCCCTGGAGATGTCCGCCTTCGAGTTGATGGCCCGGTCCGTCTCCCGGGAGACCTTTCTTGCGGACGGCAGCCGGAGAAAGCAGCTCGCCAAGACGGTCCGGGGCGTTTTGGACGGAAGGCGGTATGTGAAATACAGCCGGGAGGAGCGGCGGCACCTGGAAGAGGCGAAGCGGCGGTATGCCTCCTATGCCGGAGCGGTCTGGTTCCGGGAGGGAGACCATGAAACCGGATTTGAGGATATCCGCCGGGAAACGGTGCGCCATATCGCAGAGACCGGGGAGCGTCCGGTGGTGCTGGTTGATTATCTTCAGATCATCGCCCCGGCGGACGTGCATTTCACCGATAAGCAGAACCTGGACCGGACGGTCTGCGCCCTGAAAAAGCTCAGCCGGGAGCAGGAGCTCACCATCCTGGCGATTTCCTCTTTCAACCGGGAGAATTACAATGTGGAGGCTACCATGTCGGCGTTCAAGGAATCCGGCGGCATCGACTACAGCGCCGACGTGCTGATGGGCCTCCAGGCCCGGGGCGCGGGGAGCCGGAGCTTCAACATCGACGAGGAGAAGCGGAAGGACCCCCGGGAGCTGGAGCTGAAAATTTTGAAAAACCGGACCGCCGCCCTGGGCCCCCCCGTGCCCTTCCGCTACTATCCAGCCTTCTCCTGCTTTGAGGAAGGATAGGAATCAAAACCGCCCCATAGGCATCGTTTTCCGCCTCCGGCAGAGACTTCCCGTTATGTTACAGTTTTATTACAGGGGAAAAAAACGCTTGATTTTTGTCAGGGCATTTGCTATGATGCATCCATGGACAGCGCCGCCTGGAGGCGATGCCGGTACAGATACGGTATTGGCTAGCCACGGTATGTGCACCGGGCGAACCAAAAGACGGAGCCGCTCCAAATCTCAAATGCCGGACGCGAACGCGTGCGGTAAATTCAAAAGGAGGAAACCATCCTATGAGAAAGTTCCTTTCTCTGCTCCTGGCTCTGATTATGACCATGTCTCTGGTCACCATCAGCGCTGGAGCGGCGGACTTCACGGATGAGAGCGACATCAACTACGATGAAGCCATCGACGTGATCTCCGCCATCGGAGTTGTCGACGGTTATTCCGACGGCAGCTTCAAGCCCACCACGGTTCTGACCCGCGGCGCTGCCGCCAAGATCATCTGCAACATGATCCTTGGCCCCACCGCTTCCGCGAGCCTGACCGCCAGCGTGGCGCCCTTTAAGGACGTCCCCGCCAACCACACCTTTGCCGCTCAGATCGCTTACTGCGCCCAGCAGAAGATCATCAACGGCTATTCCGACGGCACCTTCCAGCCCGGCGGCACCCTGACCGGGTACGCCTTCCTGAAGATGCTCGAGGGCGCGCTGGGTTATGACGGCACCGTTGAGGGCTTCACCGGCTCCAACTGGACCATCAATGTGGCGAAGATCGCCAACGGCATCGGCCTGCTCGAGGGCGTGGCCGAGGGCTTCTCCGGAACCTCCGCCGTTGACCGTCAGACCGCCTGCCTGTTCGCCTTCAACACCCTGAAGGCCGACCTGGTGGAGTATGACAGCAAGATCACCGCTACCGTCGGCGGCGTCGACGTGACCATCGGCGGCAGCAACGGCGCCAAGAGCGTCACCGCTGAGACCCAGGCTTCCAACACCAACAACTGGAACATCGTCAACGAGTCCCGTGACCATGACCAGGACAGCCAGGGCGCTACCAGCTGGAGAGACAACTTTGCTATCGTTCAGTTCGGCGAGCGTTACTTCCCCCGTCTGGTCCGCAACAACGGCGAGTACAAGTGGAACAACCGTTGGAACGGCGCGTACACGACTGATGCTCTGGGCCGTCCTTCCAGCACCTGGACCTATCGCGGCGAGAAGATCGGCACCTACACCGAGGCTCCCATCAAGACCTATGAGGGCAATGTCTCCATCACCGACATCTACAACGATCTCGAGATGAACACTGCCACCAACGGCTCCTTCAACGGTAACGGTGTTGTGTTCGTCAACGGCGTGAACTACAGCGGCCTTACGTATGATAAGACGGCGAAAGAGATCACGGCCCTCGGCGACGGCACGGTGAAGATTGAGCGCAACAGCAAGCTGAAGACCAACGACCTCACCGCCGGCTTCGACATGGCGATGCTCCTCGATCTGGACGCCAGCAAATCCGATGGCTTCAAGCCAAAGCCCCTGACCGCAGCTCAGCTGCAGGATATCGATGACGGCATCATTGACGGCGCTACCGACAAGAAGATTGGCAACGGCACCAAGACCGAGGTCTATCGCAATGACGCCACCAACGACGTTATCATCGCCATCATCTCCATCTACGGCGGCAAGGTCACCTCTGTGAACGAGGGCACCGCCAAGCGTGACGACTACATCGAGATCGAGTACGGCGCTCTGGACGTTCACGCCCCCGTTGGTATGAATGACAACCACAACTGGTTTGAGACCACCGGCCTGAAGGAAGACGACGTTGTCGCCTACACCTATTCCAACAAGACCGATAGCATCCAGTCCATGGAGAAGATCGAGTCCGTGGAGGGCAGCCTGGCCAAGCGGACGGTCGGCAAGGACCTGACTCTGGGCGATACCACCTACAAGTATGCTCAGGAGTACAACTTCGAGTATGGCCTGGATGAGACCGGCCTGACCAACAAGTCCAACTATCGCGTGTTCCTGGATGAGTTCGGCTACGCTCTGTGGATCGAAGAGGCTGCGTTCAACGCCAAGGAGTATGCTCTGATCGAGCGTATCACCAGCGAGAAGAACGGTTCCCGTAACGCTGTTGTCTCTCATACCCTCGACGATATGACCGGCAACTATGACGGCAAGCAGAATCAGGATGCCCGTGTGCCTCAGCTGTACAACTCTACCTCCACTTCGCTTGACTGGACCACCAACCGCGTCCAGCTGCTGTTTGCCGACGGCTCTGAGCGCACGGTCAACCTTGACCGCAGCTACTACACCAGCGAGAAGACCTCTCGTAACGTGTGGGAGAAGAGCACTGGCAGGCTGAAGGACCTGGAGAACTCTACCGGCAGCAACCTCGAGTTCTGGGCCGGCGATGTCGTCCGCGTCACCGAACTCTCCAGCGGCAGCGTCCGTCTGAACCGGATCGGCCAGACCAAGATTGCTACCTATGCTGGGAATCGCGATGTGCGGAACACCTTCCTGTCCATGATCGGCGGCAAGACCGATACCACTCCCGCTCCCGCTCACGACGAGACCAAGGGTTTCGCCACCATCATGAACCGGAACCTGAAGTTCAACGGCGTGGATGTCTACACCGACAGCAACACCATCTTCGTCGTGAAGGTCGACAATGGCCGGAACTCCTACGATTGGAAGGTCTACACCGGCATCAAGAACGCTCCCACCGTTGAGCTGGGCGTTGGCTTCGCTTACATGCGTGGCGGCGTTGCCAAGATCGTCTACATCACCGACGGCGATGTGAAGAATGTCAGCCGCGATGTGACCTTCATCACCGGCGCTTCCGTGTCTAAGCTGCGTACTGAGACCGACGGCCGTCAGTACTACACCTACGACGCTGTTGTCCGCGGTGAGGTTACCACCATCATGATCGACGCTGAAATCGAGAGCAAGTTCGAGAAGGACGGCGTTACTCCGATGCACGCCTCCGTCAGGGGCCAGAACTTCGTGATCGGCGAGGGAACGGATGCCGAGGACGGCAAGGTCATGATCATCAATAACTACATCAGCGACACTGATGATGTTATTACCAAGCTCGAGTATGCCAGCAACGAAGTGACTGCGGACTATGCTCAGGGCATCAAGAAGATCTCCGGCTCTACCGGCGAGATTAAGGTCGGCGCCAACGGAACCACCTATGGCCGGACCCTGACCCTTGCTTCCAACGTGAAGGTCTTCCTGGCCGACAACGGCGGCGGCATTGAGGCGGTCGATCTTGATGACATCAAGACCAGCAAGACCAACTTCGTGTACTGGACTCTGGACGACGGTCTGGTGACCAACCTGTTCGTCATCGAGGTTCCCGACCGCGATTGATTGAACAGCTTGACAGGACTAAAGTCTTGAGCGAAGGTTCTTAGAGAGGAGGGCGCGAAAGCGCCCTCCTCTTTTTTGCGCCGTTGCCAGGGGGCGTGGTTTGTATGTGAACCACCTGCGAGTTTGCCGGGGGTATTTCTTTGGTGGTTTTAAGGAATTTACAGGAATCGGCTTGCTATCCGGGACATGCTGTTGTATAATATAAGCTTGATTCCAGCCCTTTGGGGCGATATATTCAGGAGGAACACAGTGTGAACGAAAAGAAATCAGAGGAGATTGTGCTCCGGCCGGAGGGCTTTGACGGCCTGGACGCCCTGCGGGCGTGCTTATATACAATCCTGCTCTTCCTTGCGATGACGATCCAAACTGGGCGAATGTCCGTGATTTTAGTGGCGGCGGCGTTTGTGCTGTCTATTGGCAGAGCGCCTGTCCGCCGTCTGAGGGAGCGGCTGAGCGTCCCGCTGCTGGGGTTTCTGGGCTTTGCCCTGATGAACGGTTTCGCCGCGATTTACGCGTCCCTGGGCACTTACGCACTGGCGGAGTTTTATAAATTCGCGGCCTCCTTCGCAGTGGCGGCGCTGTTTCTGACCCGGTTCGACCGGAAGCACGTCCGGGGGCTGTTGTGGGGTCTGGCGGCGGTGTGCGCAGTATTGGGCCTGCTCTGCGTGGATATGGGGAGCTGGCGGGGGCTCTTTGGAGGGTTCAACAGCCTGATGCAGGGCGTGGGCATGGATTTCACCGATACGCTGGATGCCAGCACCGGGGGGCGGATCAACGGCCTTTACCGGGACGCGAACATTACCGGCGCTATGCTGGGGCCTGCCGTGCTGCTGTGCATGTATCTGGTCCATACTTCCGGGAAGCGCTGGCAGAAGGCGGCGGGCTGCCTGCTGCTGGGGGTTTGCTCTGTGGGCTTCCTGACGGCTATGAGCCGGGGCGCGATTGCGGTTTTCTTTGTTTCGGCGCTGGTCTATCTGGCGGCGGAGCGGGCGGAGCGGCTGTCCCTGTTTTTCCTGATGTGCGCCACTGCGGTGTCCATGTTGGGCTGCGGCGGGCTTGCTTTGGCGGAGATGGAATTGGGCTCGGTGCTGCCGGATATGCTGTGCTTCGTATGCGGCGTAGTGGTGTTCCTGTTGGACTGGGCCATTACCGGGCGGTTGGTTAAGCTGCTGGAGGGCCGAGAGAAGCTGGTGGCCGCCTGCGGGGCGGGCCTGGCCGTGCTGGCCTGCGCGGCGCTGATTCTGGCGCTGAATTGGACGGGGGCCTGGACCTTTACCGGGGAAACTCCCTTTTATCGGACCGTGAAGCTTGACGCGGGGACCTATCAGGTTTCGGCGGATTGGGAGGGGACGGCCCCGGAGGTCCGTATTACGGCCCGTTCCCGGCAGGATGCCCTGATGAACCGGGACCGGGAGCTTTATACCGGCCCGCTGGAGGGCGCGGAGTTCACTCTGGAGGAGGACGGCCTGCGGGTCGGCTTCAGCTTTAAAGCGGGGGAGGGGACGGTTCTGCGCTCCGTGTCCGTCTCCAACGGCGCTTCTCTCAAGCTGAAATACCGGCTCCTGCCGGAGATGGTCGCCAGCCGGCTTCAGGACGGTATTTTCGAGGGCTTCAGCTTCCTGATGCGAATGCAGTATGACCAGGACGGCTGGCGGCTGTTCCTGCGCAGTCCTTTGATTGGCTTCGGCCTGGGCAGCACGGAGACCTGGCTGACCTCGCTCCAGCCCTTCTATTATGAATCACTGTACCTGCACAACCATATTTTGCAGGTTATGTGCGACATGGGCCTGGCGGGCCTGGTATTTTGGCTGGCGTTCCTGGGCGGGGCGCTGTGGCTGCTGATTCGCCGGCTGCGGGAGGAGAAGGACGCCCTTGCCGCAGTACTGCTGGGCTGCTGGGTGATGATGGTGGTCCACGGACTGACGGAGATCGACTTTTCCATCCGGGCCTTCCAGTGTGAGGCATGGCTGCTCCTGCTGCTGCCAGTGGTCCTTTATGTTAAGCCGCTTCCTTCGGAGAAGCTGGTGCGGATGGGGAGCTTTGCCGCCGCACTGTTCCTGTGGGTCTGGCTGGCGGTGTTCGGCGGCCTTCTGGAGAGCCGCCGGATGGCGGTCCGGGAGGAGGAAGGCTTTTCCACCAACAGCGTCGATGCCTTTATGACCGCCATGAAGCGCTGGGCGAGAATGGACGTATTCGACCATGAGCAGCACCTGCTGAATTTTGTAGGCAACGCCGTCCTCCTCGACGACGCGCAGTATCGGGAGGATATGAATCGTTACGCAAAAGCCCTGCGGGCTTCCGGCACCTACACGGCGTGTTCCGGTCTGGCGAAATACTATTACCTGCCCCGGGGAGAGTACGAGCAGATGTTCGCCTGTTCCCGGGAGGGGGTGGCCCAGGAGGCTTCGGTCAGCGATGCCTGGAACCAGCAGTTTGACTTCTACCGCCTGGAGGTCCTGCCGGAGATGAACGCGGACTGGATGCCCGTTTTTGTCAGCGGCGTTTTGGACCTGCGGGACGACCTGGACGCTTTTGACGAGGGGCGGCTGGAATCCATTGCGCTGACGGAGGAAAACCGGGCCTTCGTGGAACGTGTCCAGACCGTGCGGGACAACGGCATGGACGGCGCGGCGGCTCTGCTGTATTTAAGCGTATTTGGCGCAGCGGAGATCTCGGGATAAGGGGGAACGGCGCGGGGGAGCTTTCTCCCGCGCCGCTTTTTTTCAAAACGACCATTTTTATCATGGTCATCCGCCGCAGGGACTGAAAAAAAGAATCTGGAATCCGTCAAAAAGCCTTGCATATCAAACGAAAGCGTGGTAATATAGCAGAGGTTTTGAAACCCGGAAACGCTATGAGACCATGACTTGACCATAAAATAAGGAGGGACGGGGCTTGCGGACAGGTGATAATATCCGGCAGCGGTCGGACGGGCGCTACGAGGCCCGCTATATCAAGCGGCGGGACCCGTCCGGGCGGGCGGTCTACGCCTCCTGTTACGGCAGGACCTACGAGGAGGCCGCCCGGAAACGGGAGGAGGCCCTCCGGCGGAGTATCCGCGTCCGGGAGATGAAGCTGCTGATCCTGGGGGCAGGGAGCCACGGGCAGGAGGTCCGGGAGCTGGCCCAGCGGCTGAACGTGTTCCGGGAGATCGCGTTTTTGGACGACGATCCGACGAAGGCCGGGGTCCTTGGGCCCTGCGCGGGCCTGGACCGCTGGGTGGAGGAATGGCCGGTGGCCATCCCCGCCGTGGGGAACCGGGCGCTGCGTATGCGCTGGCTGCGGGATCTGGCCGGGGCAGGCTTCGTGCTGCCGGTACTGATCCACCCCGACGCCACGGTGTCCTCCAGCGCCTCCCTGGGCAGCGGGACGGTGGTCTGTGCCCGGGCGGCCGTGGGCAGCGGGGCGGAGATCGGCGCGGGCTGCATCATCTCCAGCGCCGCCACCATTGACCGGTATGTGGCGCTGCCCGACGGGACCCATGTGGACTGCGGGCAGGTCGTACGGAATATGAAAAAGGACGCCTGACGGTCAGGCGGAAGGGAGTACCCATGGAAACGCTGAGAAACATTCCGTTTTCCCCCCCGGATATCACGGAGGAGGAGATTTCCGAGGTGGCGGCGGCCCTGCGCTCCGGCTGGATTACCACAGGACCCAGGACGAAGGAATTTGAAAAGGGAATTGCCGCGTACTGCGGCACGGAGCGGGCGGCGTGCCTGAATTCCGCCACCGCCTGTTTGGAGCTGACGCTGCGGCTGTTTGGCATCGGGCCGGGGGACGAGGTGATTACCTCCGCCTATACGTACACCGCTACCGCCAGCGTCATCGCCCATGTGGGGGCGAAAATTGTTCTGGTGGATACGGCTCCCGGCTCCTATGAGATGGATTATGACGCGCTGGCCGCCGCCTTTACACCCCGGACCAAGGCGGTGCTTCCCGTGGACGTGGGGGGAATCCTCTGCGATTACGAGCGCGTGTTCTCCATCGTGGAGGAGAAGAAGGCGCTGTTCTCCCCGGCGAACGAGTATCAGGCGCAGTTAGGCCGGGTGCTGGTGCTGGCGGACGCCGCCCACAGCTTTGGGGCCCACCGGGGCGGAAAGCGCTCGGGAGCCTTTGCGGACTTTACGTCATTTTCCTTCCACGCCGTGAAGAACCTGACCACCGCCGAAGGCGGAGCGGTGACCTGGCGGAAGGACCTGGGGCTGGACGGCGAGGCGGTTTATAAGCGCTATCAGCTGATGAGCCTCCACGGGCAGAGCAAGGACGCCCTGGCCAAAACGAAGCTGGGAGCCTGGGAATATGACATTGTTGCGCCCCTATATAAGTGCAACATGACGGATATTATGGCGGCTGTCGGCCTGGTCCAGCTCCGGCGCTACCCGGAGCTGCTGGCGCAGCGCCGCAGCTTGGTGGAGCTGTACAACGGGCTGCTGGAGGGCCGGGGCGTGGAGACCGCTGCGCATATCCGGGAGGATGGGGAGTCCAGCTTTCACCTGTACCTGACCCGGCTCACGGGGAAGGGCGAGGCGGAGCGGAACGCCGTCATCGAGGCCATGGCCCGGGAGGGCGTAGCGTCCAACGTTCACTATAAGCCCCTTCCGCTGCTGACAGCCTATAAAAACATGGGGCTCCGCATGGGGGATTACCCCAACGCCCTGGCCCAGTATCAAAACGAGCTGACCCTGCCGCTGTACTCCACCCTGACGGCGGAGGACGCGGAGCGGGCGGCGGAGGCGCTGCTGCGGGCGCTGGGGGGCTGACGGGAATCGATAAAAGGAGTACTTTGTGATATGGAAAAATCGCTGAGGCACGCGGTTATTGAATGGGATATCATTACATGGGGGCGTGCTGTGGATTTTTGGAATACGGACAAACTGTCCTCTGCTGAAAAACGGGGGGGGGGGGTATGTCCTCTTCAAAAGGACACAGTCTTGTTCTTGACATAGGGAGCCGCGGCGGCGGCCTGTCTCTGCTGTTCGCCCGGCTGGGTTATCGGGTCCATTGTACGGACCTGACCGATCCGAAAGAATCGGCAGGCCCTCTGCACCGGCAATATGGCGTAGAGGACCGGATTGTGTACCGGGCTCTGGATGCGCTGGAGCTGGATGCCGTGGACCAGTATGGTATTATATGTTTCAAGAGCGTGCTGGGCGGAGTTGGACATGATGGCCATTATGACGCCCAGGAAAAAATGATGGAAAATATCTATCGGGCTCTGAAGCCTGGAGGGTATCTGCTGTTTGTCGAGAATACGACGGCATCGGCGCTGCACCGGTTTTTCCGTAGGCGCTTTGTCCCTTGGGGAAAGTCCTGGCGCTATATCACTTTGGCAGAAGCGCAGACGCTGTGCAGACAGTTTTCAGAGGTGCGATCGAAAAGTTTTGGCTTTCTCAGTGCGTTTGGCCGTAGCGGCCGGCAAAGAGCCGTTTTAGGGTCGGTTGACGCCCTGTTTGACCGCTTTCTTCCCGCCGGAATGAAATACTGCGTTTCGGTCGTGGCGAAAAAATAGGGTCATTTCATAAAAAAGGATTATTCGGCTTATGTATCAACGGTTTTTCAAGCGTTTTTTGGATATTGTACTGTCCCTCTGCGCTCTGCTCGTCTTGTCGCCAGTGTTGCTGGCGCTGGCGCTGCTGGTGCGGAAAAACCTGGGAAGCCCGGTAATCTTTCACCAAGACCGGCCGGGGAAGGACGAAAAGATCTTCCGGCTGTGCAAATTCCGCTCCATGACGGACGCACGGGATGAGAATGGGAATCTCCTGCCGGATGCGGAGCGCCTGACAGGGTTTGGTCGGAAGCTGCGGGCCACCAGTTTGGACGAGCTGCCGGAGCTGTGGAACATTCTGAAGGGTGACATGTCCATCGTGGGCCCCCGGCCCCAGCTGGTGCGGGATATGGTGTTCATGACGCCGGACCAGCGCCGCCGCCACACGGTCCGCCCCGGCCTCACGGGCTGGGCCCAGGTCAACGGGCGGAACATCCTGCTGTGGGAGGACCGGCTGCGGTATGATCTGGAGTACATAGAGCGGATCGGCTTTGTGGAGGATGTGCGGATTATTTTTCTGACCGTCGCGTGCCTGGTGCGCCATGACGACGTGGCGACGGAGGGCATGGCCACCTCGGAGGACCTGGGGGACTATCTGCTGCGGATTGGGGAGATCGACGAGGAGACCTATGAGGCCAGGCAGGACGAGGCCAAGCGCGAGCTGGCCCTGAGCCGCTGAGACCCAAATGTTGCGGCCCATCGGTGCGGAGAATGGAGGAAGAGATGAAGACAATTCTGGAGAAGATTCAAGAAAACGCGGCGACATGCGGGGAGCAGGACGCCTACAGGTTGTATGTAGTGAATAATTATGCGGGGGGGGGGGCATAAATATTCATCTTTGACTTGGAGAGAGCTAGATATCCTCTCCGGAAAGCTGGCCGCCCGCCTCTGCCGGGACTGCCGAACGAACACCCCCGTTGTGGTGTATGGGCACAAGGACCCTTTGATGCTGGTCTGTTTCCTGGCTTGCGTAAAGTCTGGCAGAGCCTATTGTCCTGTGGATGTTTCGGTGCCGCTGAATCGTGTAGAGGCTATTATTGATGCGGTAAAACCGGAATTGGTTTTGGCGGTGGAGCCCCTGAAAACTTCCGGCGGCACACTGGTAATGGACCGGGCGGGCATCCTCGCGGCGCTGGAGCAGGAAACTGGGACCGCCGCGCCGGAACGTTACGTTTCCGCCGACGATGTGTTTTATATTATCTTTACCTCTGGAAGCACGGGGACACCGAAGGGTGTTCAGATCACCCGGGACTGTCTGGATCATTTCATTCAGTGGGGAATTACCCTTGGGCGGGGCCTAGATGACGGAAAACGACGGGTCTTTTTGAATCAAGCGCCCTTTTCCTTTGATCTGTCCGTAATGGACCTGTACCTCTCCCTGTATACCGGCGGCTGTTTATTTGCGCTGAGCAAGGAGGTTCAGGGTGATATGAATACGCTGCTGTCCGCGTTGGAACAGTCCGGGGCGGAAGTGTGGGTTTCCACACCGTCTTTCGCGGATATGTGCCTGGCGGATAAAAAATTCTGCGATGCCCTGGCATCCCGGCTGAGCCTGTTCCTTTTCTGCGGGGAGACCTTGACGAATCGCACGGCAGACCGCTTGGCGTCGGCCTTTCCCAAAGCGGATATTGTAAACACCTATGGTCCCACCGAATCCACTGTGGCCGTGACCCAGGTACGGATTACGCCGGAGCTGCGGCTTGAAACGCCTCTTCCCGTGGGGGAGGAGAAGCCCGGCACCTGGATATTTATTCAGGATGAAGAAGGCCGCGATCTGCCGGACGGCACTGTGGGGGAGATTGTCATCGCCGGAGATTCCGTAAGTACCGGCTATTGGAAACGGCCGGACCTGACGGAGCGGGCCTTTGGCGCCAGAATCGTTGAGGGGGTGCGCTATCGGACCTACCGCACCGGCGATTCCGGCATGAAGCGGAATGGGCAGCTATACTATCAAGGACGGATGGACTTCCAGATAAAGCTCCACGGTTACCGGATCGAACTGGGGGACATTGAGGGAAACCTTCTGAAGCTGGAAGGCGTGACCGCCGCTGCGGTGCTGCCCATCATGCGGGAGGGCAAAGTAAGGAGCCTCACCGCATATGTGGTGGCAGAGCGGCACAGCTCAGATAATTTTGCCGAGGGCCAGCGGCTCCGGGGAGATCTGCGGGCGCTGGTCCCGGAATATATGATTCCTAAGAAATTTGTCTTCTTGGACCGCCTGCCTATGACCAATAATGGCAAAGTAGACCGGCGGGCTTTGGGAGGGAATAAGAAATGAGTTTCTTCTCAGGGTATCAGTTCTTCGTGTATTTAATCATCTTGCTGATTCCCGCGGCGGTCATTGGTCTGCAAGGAAAGTCCCTGCGGATGTATCGTATGATATTGACGGCCCTTTTCATTTACGTAATTTACCGGGATACGCCAGAGCAGCTGGCATACCTGCTGGTCTATGCGGTAGGTGCGGTGTGCTTGGTGAAGGCGTACACATTAGTGAGGGCGAAATATGGAAAGGACAGGCGTCTTTATGCTCTCGCTGCGGCCTTGTCAGTGGTGCCGCTGGTTCTCAGCAAATGGAGCGGGCTCTATGGCGGGACGCTGTTCAGCTTTCTTGGAATATCTTATATTTTCTTCCGCGTCATACAGGTAATCGTAGAAATTTATGATGGTGTAATAACGGAGATTTCAACGGCTCAGTTTTTGATGTTTCTTTTGTTTTTCCCAAGTCTCAGCTCCGGACCAATTGACCGGAGCCGCCGGTTTGTAGAGGATGATGAAAGAATCTGGACTTGTAGTGAATACGCCGAGCTTTTGAATGATGGCATCTATAAACTGGTTCTAGGTCTATTTTACAAAGTCGTTTGTTCTTCTCTGTTTTATCAGCTCTTGAATTCAGTCTTTGCGGAGCGGTACAGTCCATTGTATTTAGCAGGCTATTCATATGCCTATGGGCTGTATATGTTCTTTGATTTTGCGGGATACAGTTCCATGGCGGTGGGCACATCTTATATTTTGGGCATTCGGATGCCAGATAATTTCAATAAACCATTCCTGAGTGTAGATATCAAAGATTTTTGGAACCGTTGGCATATCACCCTGTCATCTTGGTTCAGAGATTTTATTTTCACTCGATTCGTCTTGGACTCTGTGCGGAAAAAGCGATTCAAAACCCGCTTAGGCTGTGCAACAGCCGGTCTGATTCTTAACATGCTTATCATGGGACTCTGGCATGGCCCATACGCCCACTATATTGCCTATGGCTTGTACCATGGCATTTTGCTAGCCGTGACAGAAATCTACCAAAAAAAGGCCCGCTTCTACCGCACGCACAAAAAGGAGCGCTGGTATCGGGTTATATCGTGGTTTTTAACGTTAAACGCGGTCATGCTGGGTTTTTTGATTTTCTCCGGGCACATACAGGAGACTTGGCTGATGGTACAGGCGCATTTTTGATTTAGAAAAGAGGTAAAAAACTGTGGAGGATAGAATTATAGATCTTTTGGTTGAAATCTGTGAAGACGAGTTAGTCCGGGAAAACTTAGACATGGATTTGTTTGAAAGTGGAATGATGGACTCCTTAGCTTTTGCGGAGTTGATTTTCGGGTTGGAGGATAAATATGGTATTGTGATTTCTCCATCGGAGATCAAGCGTGAAAATATGAACACACCGCGAAAAATCCTGGCAGAAGTGAGGTTGCGTTCATGAAAAAGCTGACTGCCCTACTGATTGCCGTTTTGCTATTTTTGACAACTGTGATTGGCATGGGGATATTCTTGGGCAGAACTGTCGATCAAAAGACTGGAGATTTACTGTATTATAACGCCGATTCGCGCAATCGCTGTCTCCGCGTGATGAAAAATATCTTCGCGGAGGACGGCGTTATCCCGGTATTTGGGTCCTCAGAGCTAAGTTCCGGGGGAGGCTCCAGTTTTCCTTCCCAACTTTTTCAAGAGGGAAATTCTGATTTTAATATGATTCTGATCGGGCGCGGCGGAACACAAAGTCTTCTGCATGCCATTAACCTAGGCGCTATGGCGGATCAGATTCCAGATAAAAAAGCTGTGCTGATTCTCTCACCGCAGTGGTTTACAGAGGAAGGGGCGCAGCCCGCAGGCTATTCTAGTCTTTTTTCAGAAGGGATGTTTGTTGAATTCTTAAAGAATACATCCATTCCTCTAGAGTTGCGGACCGCCGTCAGCCAGCGCATACAGTCTTTACTGGTGGAAGACTTGCCGCAGCTTGAGCGGGTCCAACAGTATGACGCATCCATCCTTCAACAATCCCTTAACCCTGTAGGAAAGCTGGGTCAGGCTGTCTATGTTGGATTCCTGGAGCAAAAAGAAATGTTCTCCCTAATATGGGCGGCACGGAACCTGACGGTTTCTCATGAGGGAGAGCCAGTCAAAGCAGCAGAAATTGATTATGATGTGCTGCGTGAGGCGGCGGACAGAGAAGGAGAAGCCTCCTGTTCTGGAAACGATTTTTATATTAAAAATGACTATTATGAGCGTCTTGTGGAAAAGCCAAGCGACTTGGATTGGTATCGCGGCACTTGGAGCGATTTGAGTTATGCCGTTTCGCCGGAATATGAGGACCTGGCCCTCTTCCTGGAGGTGTGCAAGGCAACTGGCATAACACCCTTAATTGTCAGCGTGCCAGTACATGGCTATTGGTATGACCAGCGAAGTTTTCCCAAGGAAGGCAGGGAGGCGTATTACGAGAACATCCGAGAACTCTGCGAAAAATATGACGCCGCACTGGCAGATTTTTCGGATAAAGAGTATGAACCTTTTTTCCTGCGGGATATTATGCATGTAGGCTGGAAAGGATGGGCATACATTGATGAAGCAGTTTATCAATTTTATAAGCAGCCATAGAACCGTGAGGGATATCCTGCGTGGGGTGTCTATCTGGCTGATGCTGATGGCGGTCTACATTTATCTCCTCTATGCCGACTTGTCTACCGCGCCGGAATTCATTTACAACCAGTTCTGACCTGTACGGAGAAGAAAGATGGGGTGCTTTTAAGTGAATATCTGGCTGATTAGCCACTATGCCGTGCCGCCCAAATACTACCCGCTTGCTTGACAGGAAGGAAAGGAGGGTGCTGTGATGGGGTGTGCGTTTATTTCCATAATCGTTCCGGTATACAATGAGGAGTTGTATTTGGACGCTTGCGTCGGCTCCATGCTGGCGCAGGATTATCCGAAGGAATCCATGGAGTGGTTTTTCGTGGACGGAATGTCCACGGACCGCACGTTGGAGCGGCTGGAAGCGTACCAAAGCCGCTTTCCCGGCTTGATCCATATTCTGAAGAATCCGGATAAAACCGTTCCTTACGCAATGAATCTGGGGATACGGGCGTCAAAGGGCGTTTACATTATCCGCCTGGACGCCCACGCGGAATACGCCGAAGACTATTTCACCCAATGCGTGCGGGTGCTGGAAGAGACCGGCGCGGACAACGTGGGCGGCGTGATGGAGACGAAGGCCCGCACACCCAGGGGCGAGCTGATTGCGCGGATGCTCTCCTGTCCCTTCGGTGTGGGGAATTCCCAATTCCGCATTAACGGGAAAGACGGTTATGTGGATACGGTGCCTTTCGGCGCGTTCCGGCGGGACATATTTGATCGTATCGGCCTATATGATGAACGCCTGAGCCGCAATCAGGACAGCGAACTGAACTACCGCATTATTCACAGCGGCGGGAAGATTTATCTCAGCAACCGCATTCGGCTGGCCTACTACTGCCGGGAGACGGTGGGGGGAATTATGAAAATGGGGCTGACGAACGGGCGCTGGAATATCATTACCTCGAAGCTTTGTCCCGGCTCTATGCGGCTCCGACATTTCATACCCTGCCTGTTCGTGCTTTCCCTGATCGGACTGCCTATTTTGACCGCGCTGTGGCGGCCCGTATTCTGGCTGTTCCTCTTGGAACTGCTGGCTTATGCCGCGCTGGACCTGCGCTTTTCCGCCGGGTTATCGCAGGGGCTTCGGGAAACGGCGTTTTTGGCTGGGGCGTTTCCCTGTTTTCACTGCGCCTATGGCTGGGGCTCTCTGTTAGGAATTCTGGACGTTCTGTCAGGGAAGTACCGCAAAATGTCCGGGAAGAAAATATGACTGGGAAAATCAAGGAGGAAGCAAGCTGTGGAATTCACATACCGGGCCTACCGGGGATTGCTGGCCCTGCTTCAGGAGAACGGCTATTCTGTCCGAGGCTATCATGACTGGAACAAAACGCCCCGCTGTGTTATTCTCCGCCATGATATCGACAACAGCCTTCCCCAGGCGGTAAGGTTGGCGGAGCTGGAGGCGGAGGAAGGGGCCCGTTCCACCTATTTCGTCCTCCTCCGAACCGACTTTTACAATCCCGCCTCCAGGGACGGCCTGGAAGCCCTGCGGCATATTCTGTCCCTGGGCCATGAGATCGGTCTGCACTTCGACGAGGCGTCTTATGCCCCGGCCCTGAAGCCGGACCAGATCATTCAAAACATTATAAAGGAGTGCGGACTCCTGTCCGCACTCCTCGAGACCCGGGTCTCGAGCGTCTCCATGCACCGGCCTTCCCATGAAACGCTGGAAGCAGATTATGAAATTCCCGGTATTGTTAATTCTTATGGAAAAGCTTTTTTCCACGATTTCAAATACCTCTCCGACAGCCGCCGAAGGTGGCGGGAACCGGTATTGGATATCATCCGTTCCAGGAAATATGATCAGCTGCACATTTTGACCCACGCTTTTTGGTATCACGACGAAGAAGAGGACATTGCTCAGACTGTAGGCACGTTTATCCGATCCGCTAATAGGGAGCGGCGCCGCCAAATGGCTGAGAACATTACAGATTTAGAATCCATTGTAAAGAGGGAGGACGTGCTGTGAAGATTTCGGAAATACTGGACTTCCTGAGCGCAGAAAAAATTGCCTTCACTTTTGAGGGAAACAGAGAAACCACTGTTGAGGGCTTTTCCTCCTTGCAGCATTACAAGCCCAATTCCTTCACTTGGATTAAAACGGGAAAGAATATTCCTGAGAGCTTGGACCTAAGTCAAATTACCCTGGCTATTGTCTCCGATGGAGTAGATACTGGAACAATTCCCAACACCATCCGCACGACAAACAGCAAACGGGCCTTCTTCTCCTCCATCGAACACTTTTACGGGCAGGCGGAGGAGCAGCCCGCCGTGGGGCAGTTCACCTATCTTTCTCCCAAAGTCAAGCTGGGGAAAAACGTCCGCATCGGCCACAACTGCACCCTGGACGGGGATATTACCATCGGGGACGGAACCGTAATCTGGAACAACGTAGTCATTGTAAACCGGGTCACCATCGGCAGAGACTGTGATATCCATTCCGGCGCGGTCATAGGCCATGACGGTTATGCCTACACAGAGGATGCACTTCACAAAAAGACGATGATAAAGCACTTCGGCGGCGTGTCTATTGGCGACCGGGTGCTGATTGGGGAAAACGTCTGCATCAGCCGGGGAACAATTGATGATACGATTTTGGAAAGCGGTGTAAAAATCGACGCTTTGGGTCATATTGCTCACAACTGCTGGTTTGAAGAAGACGCCGCCATGGCGGTTCCGTGCAGCGTCAGCGGCAGCGTCCATATAGGGCGAAACGGATATCTGGCAGGAACTATTATCCGAAATCAATGCGTTATTGGCGAAAACGCTTTTATTGGGATGGGCGCGGTAGTGGTCAAAGACGTGCCCTCTGGCGAAACCGTGGTGGGAAATCCTGCCAAGCCTTTTATTGGAAAGAAGGAATAACCTATGCAATTCATCGACCTGAAGGCCCAATACCGGGCCCTGAAAACCGAGATCAACGCCAACATTCAAAGCGTCCTGGATTCCGCCCAGTTCATCGGCGGCGTATACGTCAAGGAGCTGGAGGCCCAACTCGCCGCCTTCACAGGCCGGAAGCACTGCATCACCTGCGCCAACGGCACGGACGCGCTCCAGCTCGCGTTTATGGCCGCCGGAGTAGGGGAGGGGGACGCGGTGTTCTGCCCCGACATGACCTTCATCTCCTCCACGGAGCCGGCGAAGATGTTCGGCGCGGCCTCCGTCTTCTGCGAGATTCTGCCGGACACCTACTGCCTGGACCCCAGGAGCCTGGAGCGGCAGATTCAGGCCGTGCTGGCGGAGGGACGGCTGACCCCGAAAGCCGTGGTCGCCGTGGACATCCTGGGCAATCCCTGCGACTATGACGCCATCGCCCCCATCTGCGGGAAATACGGCCTCACCCTCATCGAGGACGCCGCCCAGAGCTTCGGAGCGGTGTACAAGGGAAAGCGGGCCTGCGCCTTCGGCCATATCGCCACCACCAGCTTTTTCCCCGCCAAGCCCCTGGGCTGCTACGGCGACGGCGGCGCCGTCTTCACCGACGACGATGACCTGGACAAGCTGTTCCGGTCCCTCTGCGTCCACGGTAAGGGCCCCGGCGGGAAGTACGACAACATTCGGGTCGGCATGAACTCCCGGCTGGACAACCTCCAGGCCGCCGTCCTCCTGCCCAAGCTCAAGGCCCTGAGGGACTATGAGCTGGACGCCCGGCAGACCGCGGCAGGACGCTACAGCGCCGCTTTCGCCGGGAAGCTGGTCACGCCCTTCGTGGCAGAAGGCTGTGTGTCCGCCTGGGCCCAGTACGCGCTGCTTGCGAAGGACACGGCCCAGCGGGATAAAATCGTGGCCCATCTGACGGAAAAAGGTGTCCCCAACATGATTTACTATCCGAAGCCCCAGCACACCCTGCCGGTGTTCCGGGACGATCCGTCCTACGGCGAGGTGTTCCTAAACGCGAACGACTATTGTGCCCGGACCTTCTCCCTGCCCATGCACCCCTATCTGACAGAAGCGGAGCAGGCGGAGGTAATTCAGGCGGTATTGGAGGGAGCCAATCTGTGAAGCTTTCCGACTATCTCGAAAAAACAGGACACGGCTGTTCCCTGGTTTCTGACGGCACATTCGCCACCTTGGAGCAATGTACCCGCATCCGTGGCGAACGGGCCCTGACTTATCTGGAAACGCCCAAATACGCGTATGCCCTGGAGGATCCCCGAATTTCCTGCGTAATCTGCGCGCCGGAGGTCCAAGCGCTCATCTCAGCCCATGTTTCCGGCGTGGCCGTAACGGAATCGCCGAAGGCCGCCTTCTTTACGCTCCATAATTACCTGGTCCGCCATCGGGAAAAGCGGCCTACTGTAATCGATCCCACCGCAAACATCAGCCCGCTGGCCTACGTAGCCCCATACAATGTAGAGATCGGGCCGAGTGTGGAGCTTCAGCCCTTTGTCACCGTCAATGAAAACAGCGTTTTGATGGAGGGCGTCCGGGTCTGCGCCGGGACCGTGATCGGCGCCCAAGGCTACACCGTCATAAAAGAGGGTGCGGACCGCGCCTTTATCGGCCTGGATGCCGGGTGGACCGTCATCGAACAGGGCGTGCAGATCGGCAGCAACTGCAATATCGAATGCGGCGCGCTCCAGCTGGATACCACCCGCATCGGTGCGTATTGTATGATTGACAATGGCGTACTGATCGGGCATGGTACCGTGATCGGAAAACGCGGCCTGATCGCCGCCGAAGCGGAGATTAGCGGCAACTGCGTCTTCGGCGACCGGCTTTGGATCGGCGTGAACGCCACTATCTCCAACGCCGTCACGGTCGGAGACGACGTGTGCATCTCTTTGGGCGCGGTAGTCACCAAGGACGTTCCAAGCGGGGAGACTGTCACCGGCAACTTCGCCATTCCTCACCGGATCTTCATGCGGAACCTGAAAACGTCTCTGATAGAGAACACATATCGCGGACAAATGCCCCCCCCCCCCCCGAGGACTCCCTGAGAAACTCTCCATCACACCCGCCCTACGGAAGGAGGCGGCGTGATGGAGGAGAAGCGCTATTTCGTCCACGAATCCAGCTATGTAGATGAGGGCTGCGAGATTGGGGAGGGGACCAAAATCTGGCACTTCTCCCACATCATGAAGGGTTGCAAAATCGGAAAAAACTGCAATATCGGACAGAACGTGGTGGTTTCCCCGGACGTGGATCTGGGGGACGGCTGCAAGGTGCAGAACAATGTCTCCATCTACACCGGCGTGGTGTGCGAGGAAGGCGTGTTCCTGGGCCCCTCCTGCGTGTTTACCAACGTCGTCAATCCCCGGGCCTTCATCGAGCGCAAGAGGGAGTACCGGAAGACCACCCTGAAAAAAGGGGCCAGCGTGGGGGCCAACGCCACCATCGTCTGCGGCCACAACGTCGGGCGCTACGCCTTCGTGGGGGCCGGTTCCGTGGTGACAAAAGACGTGCCGGATTACGCCATGGTCTACGGCTGTCCCGCCGAGATCCGGGGCTACGTCTGCCAATGCGGCGAACAGGTCAAGTTCTCCGATTTGAGAGCCGTCTGTCCCGCCTGCGGGAAAAAATATCAGATGAATGAAACCGACTATACCATCAAGGAGTGCGATTAACATGGGCATAAAAGAAGAACTGCTTCAGAAAATACAAGACAAGACCCTGATCATGGGCGTGTGCGGCCTGGGCTATGTGGGCCTGCCCCTGGCGGTGGACAAGGCCAAGCACGGCTTCAAGACCATTGGTTTCGATGTGCAGCAGGAGAAGGTAAACCTGGTAAACGCCGGGAAAAACTATATCGGCGACGTGGTGAACGCCGACCTGGAGGAGCTGGTGAAGTCCGGTATGCTGCGCGCCACCTCCGACTTCAGCTTCGTCAAGGATGTGGACTTTATCGCCATCTGCGTCCCCACGCCGCTGGACAGGCACCAGCAGCCGGACATTAGCTACGTCCGGGATTCCACTGTCGCCATCTCCAAGCACCTGACCCGGGGCTCCATCGTGGTACTGGAGTCCACGACTTACCCCGGTACCACCGAGGAGCTTTTGAAGCCCATTCTGGAGGAGGGAAGCGGCCTCAAGTGCGGTGAGGACTTCTACCTGGGCTTCTCCCCGGAGCGCATTGATCCGGGCAACCTGATCTATAAAACCAGCAACACGCCCAAGGTGGTGGGCGCCATCGGCCAGGACGCCGTGGAGGTCATCGCCATGGTTTACCGGGCGATTCTGGACGGGGACGTAACCACCGTTTCCAGTCCCGCCGTGGCGGAGATGGAGAAAATTCTGGAGAACACTTACCGAAACATCAACATTGGCCTTGTCAACGAGCTGGCCATCCTCTGCAACCGCATGGGAATCAATATCTGGGAGGTCATTGATGCCGCCAAAACTAAGCCCTACGGCTTCCAGGCCTTCTATCCCGGTCCCGGCCTGGGCGGTCACTGCATCCCCCTGGATCCCTATTACCTCAGCTGGAAGGCCCGGGAGTACGGCTTCCACACCAGTATGATCGAGACGTCCATGATGGTCAACGACCGGATGCCGGAGTACACCGTGGAGCGGGCGGGGAAGATCCTGAACCGCGATAAGAAGTCCCTGAATGGCTCGAAGGTGCTGGTGCTGGGCGCGGCCTACAAGCAGGACATTGATGACTACCGGGAGAGCCCCGCCGTCCGGGTGATGGAGGAATTCCGCAAGACCGGGGCGTTGGTGGACTATTACGACCCCTATGTCCCGAAATACCGGGACGCGGGGGTATGGTACGAGGGCATTCCCGCCCTGACGCCGGAGGCCGTAAAAGGCTATGACCTGGTGTGCATCACCACGGCCCATACAAACGTGGATTACGCCATGGTCACGGGGTGCGGCGTACCGGTGTTTGACTGCAAAAACGTGTGCAAGGGCATCGAAAACCGGGAGAATATTGAGGTGCTGTAAATGAAGAAAATCTGTACGGTCGTCGGGGCCCGGCCCCAGTTCATCAAACTGGCGGTGGTTTCCAGGGTCCTGCGGAGGGAGTTTCAGGAGGTCCTGATCCACACCGGCCAGCACTATGACCACAATATGTCCGAGGTCTTTTTCGAGGAGATGGACATCCCAAAGCCGGACTATAACCTGGGCGTCTCCGGCGGAAGCCACGGGCAGATGACCGGGCAGATGCTGATGAAGATCGAGGAGGTCCTGCTGGAGGAAAAGCCGGACATGCTTCTGGTCTTCGGCGACACCAACTCCACCATGGCCGGGGCCCTTGCGGCGGTGAAGCTCCATATTCCCGTGTGCCATGTGGAGGCGGGCGGCCGCCTGGGGACCCTGGACAATCCCGAGGAGGTCAACCGCATTGTGACGGACCATGTATCCGCCCTGCGGTTTGCCTGCACCGCCTCCGCCATGGAGTTTCTGCGGCGGGAGGGCATCGAAGGGAGTTCCTATTTTACGGGAGATCCCATGTATGACGCATTCCGCTATTATACGGAGCGGCTGGACGGCTCGGAACTTTCGGACTTGGTGGATTTCGCAGGAAAGTCCCTGGCCCTGCCGGAAACGTTCTATTACATGACCTGCCACCGTCAGGAGAATACGGACACGGATGAAAAGCTGGATCAAATCTTCCAGGCCATGGAAGCCTTGGACGCCCCGGTGGTTTATCCCGTTCATCCCCGGAACCATAACCGGGCGGAACGGCTGGTCACGGGAAAGGGATACCGGAATATCCTGCTGGCCGGGCCGGTGGGCTACAAATGCTCCATCTCCCTGGTGAGCCGGGCGGAGAAGATCGTCACGGATTCCGGCGGCCTGCAAAGAGAGGCGTTCTTCGCCGGGAAGCACTGCGTCACGGTGTTCGACTATGTCGCCTGGCCGGAAACCATGGTAAACGGCTGCAACCGGCTGGCAAAGCCCGATAAAGCGGACATTCTTCAAAAACTGGGAGCGGAGGTCTCCTTTGATCCGGCGTACCGGCCGTTCGGCGACGGGCACAGCGCAGAGAAGATCGTGGAGAAAATCAAGGAGTTTTTCGCATGACGAAGGTATGCCATGTTACAAGCGTCCACCCCCCGGAGGACGTGCGGATTTTTCAGAAGGAGTGCGTCTCTCTGGCAAGAGCCGGGTATGACGTGACGTTGGTCCAGCAGGGGGGGGACTATGAAAAGGACGGCGTTCACATCCTGGGCTTTGGGGATATCGCCCCAAACCGCTTTCAGCGCATGCTCATGACTGCCTGGAGGGCGTACCGGAGGGCCCTGGAGGCGGACGCAGATGTCTACCACCTCCACGACCCGGAGTTGCTGCCCTATGGGCTGAAGCTAAAGAAGAAGGGCAAAAAGGTCATCTTCGACAGCCACGAAAATACGCTGGAGTCCGTCCTGCAAAAAGAGTGGATTCCGGCTCCTCTGCGGAAAATGGTGTACCACTGGTTTAAGGCCCATCAAGAAGGCGTCTGCCGGCAACTTAACGCCGTAATTTCTGTAACGCCCAATATTGTGGAATATTTCCGCTCCATCAACTCCCGAACGGTCCAAGTAGCAAACTTCCCAATTCTTCCCGCAAAAATGCCCCCTCTCCCTGAGCAGAGTGACCGTACCCTGGTATTTGCCGGCGGCATCTCCCGCCAATGGAACCACCACACAATCATAAGGGCCTTGGAGAAACTGCCGGACTGCGAATACCTTCTGTGCGGCATTGCCGACACCCCGTACCTCCAGGAGCTTCAGGCTTTGCCCGCTTGGGAGCGGGTCCGGTACCTCGGCAGGGTGCCCCACGGAGAAGTAGCTGCGCTACTGGCGCAAAGTACGGTTGGCATGGCGGTAGTGTCCTATTCCCGAAATTCTGACTGGAAAAACGGCACTATGGGCAACACAAAGATTTTCGAGGAGATGCTGGCGGGCCTTCCGGTGATCTGCACGAACTTCGTGCTGTGGCGGGAATTTGTGGACCGCTACCACTGCGGAATTTGTATAGATCCAGAAAATCCGGGGGAAATTGCCTCCGCCGTCCAATACCTGCTGGACCACCCAGAAGAGGCCCGGCAGATGGGGGAGAACGGGCGCAGGGCCATAAAAGAGGAATTCAACTGGGGCGTGGAGGAAAAGAAGCTTCTGGCCCTGTATGACGCGCTGGCCGCAGAGGGCGCCCCCGCGTCCTTAAATAGCGCACAAATGTCCCCCCCCCCGGGGACGATCTGTGTAATTCTGTTCTTACCCCTCGCGGTTCGTGCGCCGCGTAGTCTCCGAAAGGAGGCGGCGTGATGGGCGCGGCCGGAAAGGCGAAGGTCTGCCACATGACCAGTGCGCATCCGCCAGAGGATATCCGAATCTTCCGCAAGGAGTGCGTATCCCTGGCGAAGGCGGGGTATGACGTCTATCTAGTGGAGCCGGGCGGCACTTATGAAAAAGATAACGTCCACATTATCGGCGTGGGCCCCCTTCCCGGGAGCCGGCGGGAGCGGATGGCGTCGTTTTCCAAAAAGGTCTACGAGGCGGCGCTGTCCGTGGACGCGGATATCTATCATTTTCATGACCCGGAGCTGCTGCCCTATGGGCTGAAGCTGAAAAAGCGGGACAAACGAGTCATTTTTGACAGCCATGAAAAATACACCGAGCAGATCAAGACCAAGGAATATCTCCCCGCCCCGCTCCGCTCCCTTATCGCCTTCGCCTACGGCGCCTATGAGCGGCACGCGCTGCGGAAAATTGACGGTCTGGTATTTCCCTGCCTGAAGGACGGACGAAATCCTTTTGAGGGCCAATGCCGCAGCATTGCGTTTTTGGATAACGTCCCCCTGCTGGAAGAGCTGTATGATTATTATGACCCTGATTCTGAAAAGTGGGACCGAAGCGTCTGCTGCCTGGGGTCCCTTACCCGCGCCCGCGGGATCACCCAGTTAGTACGGGCCGCCAGCATGGCCGGGGCCGAAGTGTACTTGGCGGGAAACTTCTCTCCCGATTCATATCAGGAGGAGGTCCTGTCCATGCCGGAAGCCTCCTGCGTCCATTATATGGGCAGAGTCAGCCGGGAAGATGTGCGGAAAACACTCTCCCACTGCCGGATCGGCGCGGCCGTTGGACTGAATGTGGGGCAGTATAACAAATTCGACAATCTTGCCACAAAATCCTACGAATATATGGCCATGGGTCTACCCTCTATTATGGCGAAGAGTCCGTATTGCGACAAGCTTCTCTCGGATTACTGTTTCGCCGTCTGCATAGATCCGGAGGACGTCGAAGCGTACGCCTCCGCCATCCGCTACCTCCTGGATCACCCGAAGGAGGCCCGCCAAATGGGGGAGGCCGGTCGCCGGGCCGTTCAAGAAAAATTCAACTGGGGCGTGGAAGAAACGAAGCTCTTGGCCCTATATGAAGAGATTCTGAGCGAAAAATAACGAAAAATAAAAAGGAAGTGCCGTCATGAAATACGCCCTCATCGGTTGCGGCCGTATCGCAGTCAACCACATCAAAGCCGCTTTGAACAACCGCCTGGAAATCTGCGCCGTGTGCGACGTGCTGCCCGAAACCATGGAGGCCCTCCTGGCCAAATACGGCCTGGAGAAGGACGGGAGCATCCACCGCTATACGGACTACAAAACGCTGCTGGAGGCAGAAAAGCCCGCCCTTGTAAGCATCGCCACTGAGAGCGGCGTCCACGCGGAGATTGCCCTCCGCTGCATCGACGCGGGGGTCAACGTCATCATTGAAAAACCCATGGCCATGAGCATGGCCGACGCGGACGAGATTATCCGCCGGAGCGGGGAAAAGGGCGTGAAGGTCTCCGCCTGCCATCAGAACCGCTTTAACATTGCCGTCCAGGAGCTCCGCCGCGCCCTGGAGGCGGGCCGCTTTGGACGCGTCTCCCATGGCTCTGTCCATGTCCGCTGGAACCGGAACCGGGATTATTACGACCAGGCCCCCTGGCGGGGCACCTGGGCCCAGGACGGCGGCTGTCTGATGAACCAGTGCATTCACGGAATTGATCTTCTGCGCTGGATGATGGGAGACGAGGTGGAGGAGGTCTATGGCGTCACCAAGCGGCAGTTCCACGACTACCTCCAATGCGAGGATATCGGCATGGCGGTCGTGAAATTCAAGAACGGCGCTGTGGGCACCATCGAGGGCACTACCAACGTCTACCCGAAGAACCTGGAGGAGACGCTGTACCTCTTCGGCGAGACCGGAACGGTGAAGCTGGGAGGGACGTCCACCAACAACATTGACGTGTGGGACTTCGCCGGCGAGGACGAAAAAGACGTTCAGAACAAGGGTCTCCAGGAAGCCACCAGCAATGTCTACGGCAACGGCCACACCAGCCTGTTCGCCGATATGATCGAGGCCATTGAACAGGACCGCAGGCCCTATGTGGACGCCGTGGCGGGGCGGAACGCCCTGGAGATGATCCTGGCCATTTACCAGTCCGCCGCCACTGGGAAACCGGTGAAGCTGCCGCTGAAGGATGTGGCCAGCACGGACTTTACCGGGAGGTTCGACGGATGAATATCCTGGTCGTCTGCCATTACGGAATGTATCGAGATCTCTCCTCCTCCTTCGTCCACGCCCAAGCAAAGGCATATGCGGCGCTGGGACACCGGGTGCGGGTGGTCGTCCCCATCGCCATAGGAAAAGAGAACTGGGGCGGAAAACGGATGTCCTCTCCGCTGCAAAAGCGGGAAATTGACGGCGTAGAGCTTTTTCTGCTACGGTATCTCTCTTTGTCCAAATATGGGGAAAAACGCTTTAATACCGCCAGCGCCCTTCGGGCTGTCCGGAGTCATCTGAACGCCCTCTTGGACGGTTTCGCTCCCGACGTCATCCACGCCCACACGCTGGGCTTCGACAGTGAGATCGGAGCCTGGCTGAAGGGGAGGCTGCACGTGCCGCTGGTCGTCACCACGCATGGCGAAACCGTATGTGAAGCGTGGGGCCGGAACCCGGTGCTTCTCAAAACCTTGGCGAATAAAGCCGACGCAGTAGTTTCGGTCAGTTCCATGTTGCAAAAACAGCTGTTAGAAACACATGTCAATATAAAAACACCCATCATTCTGAATGGCTTTCATGTCGAGAGCGCACACTTCCAGAAGGACAAACTGCCGCTCTCTATCGTCCAAGCAGGCTATTTGGTGGCCCGAAAAAAAGCGGATGTAACTATCCGCGCCTTGGCATCTTTGCGGAAGCGGCATCCCGGTGTTACCCTGGACATTGTCGGCTCCGGAAGTGAGCTGTCCCGTTTCCAGGCCCTGTGCAACGAGCTGGATGTGACGGACGCAGTTCGTTTTCACGGCTTCCTCCCAAACAGCCAAACGCTGCAAATAATGTCCGCCTCCAGATTTTTTGTTATGCCCAGCGTTCAGGAGGGTTTTGGTATCGTCTACCTGGAAGCCATGGCCAGCGGCTGTGTCACCATTGGCACAGAGGGCGAGGGCATCGCCGACCTGATCATATCTGGGGAAAACGGTTTCCTGGTGCCACCGGATGACCCTGACGCCATCGTTCAGACCATTGAGTGGTGTCTGGGGCATCCTGACAAAGCTTCCGCCATCGCGGAGCGGGGCAGGAGGGATGCTTTGAACCTGACCTGGGAAAAGAATGCCAAACAGTACACCGCTCTTTTTCAAGAGTTTTCAGGATATTAGAAGTATCACGGGAGGTTTTGCTATGTGCGGAATCAGCGGGTATTTGGATACCAACGGCGTTGATGTGGGCATCTTGCGACAAATGACAGATGTCATCCGCCATCGCGGGCCGGATGATGAGGGATATGCGCTGATCGGACCTTCTGGCGCCTCCTTTTACAGCGGGCCGGAATCGATGCCGGAAACCGCATTGCCCCCCCTGGCGCAAGCGGACGGATATGGGGCATTTTTGGGCTTCGGGTTTCGCCGCCTGAGTATTTTTGATCTGACCGTCAGCGGGCACCAACCCATGTCCCTGCCAGAGCGAGGGCTCTCCATAATTTACAACGGCGAGATCTACAATTACTTGGAACTGCGCGAGGAGCTTTCCGTGCTGGGCCATTCCTTTCACACCAGCTGCGATACGGAGGTCCTTCTGCACGCATACAGTGAGTGGGGTGAGGACTGCCTCAGCCATTTCAACGGCATGTGGGGTTTCGCCCTTTGGGACGAGCAGGAGCGAAAACTCTTTTGTGCCAGGGACCGCTTAGGTGCAAAACCCTTCCACTATTGGCGGCAGGGCAACCGATTGTTGTTTGGTTCCGAGCTGAAACAGCTCTGTCAGGATGACCGCATTCCACGCCGATTCGATCGGTCTTACTTGGCGGCAAATCTGATGTACAGGATCTACGACTATAATGAACAAACGCTGATCGAGGGGATGCGCACCCTTCCACCCGGCCATAAGTTGACTATTCAGCTATCCAATGATTTCCGCCGTATCGACCATATGCATGTCTCCCCATACTGGCGGCTGGAGGTCCGCTACGAAGAGGGGCTGTCCCTCGAAGAGTGGTCTTCTCAGATTGCTGAGGAATTCGCGAGGAGCTGCCGTTGGCGGCTGCGGAGCGACGCGCCTCTGGCCGCGCTACTTTCCGGCGGGCTGGACTCTTCCTGCATGGTCACGGAGCTTTGCGGACAGCTTTCAGACCCTTCCACTCTCAATACCTTCACAACCAGCTATCCGGGACGGGGGGACTGTGACGAGTGGGCCTTCGCAGATATGGTCAACAAGGCTTGCGGCTGTCAAGGCCATCAGGTCTTTCCCGATCCCTCTGATGGGATCGAGACCCGGTTTGAAAACTTGGTCTGGGCCATGGAGGGAGGAGGAGGACTGGCGCTCTTGGGGCCGAAATTCCTGCTGGATATCATTCGCCAGCGGGGATTCAAAGTCGTGCTGAATGGGCAGTGCGGCGACGAGACAATGCTGGGCTACGAGCGTTATTACGCTTATTATTTCTTCGATTTGCTGAAAAAATGGCGTTTTGGCCCTGTCCTTCGAGAATACGGTCTTGCCGCGCGGCATTCCGCTGTCTCCCTGGCGGGACTCTTTGGTATGTTCTGCTACTTCTGCTTTCCCGCCGTTCGAGACGGCCGCCAGCTACGCCGGGCCGATTCCTTTGTTAGGAGGGAACTGCTGGAATGCCGCAATCGTGAAGAGCTTCACACGCTTCTTTATCCCCGCTCCCTGTCGGAACTGCAAAAGACGGAACTCACCGCCACACAGTTGCCCCATATCGTCCGTTTTGACGACCGGCTGTATATGTCCTCTTCGCTCGAAAGCCGGATTCCTTTTATGGATTACCGCTTTGTGGAACTGGCATGCAAAATCCCCCCCGCCATGAAGATTCGAAACGGATATACTAAAAACATCATGCGAGAGCTCTTTCATTCCCGCATGCCCGAAGCGGTGACGTGGCGGACAAACAAAATGGGCTTTAACGCCCCGGTGGACCTCTGGATGAAGCAGTTCTCCCAGTCATACCTGGCAGATCTGGTGAACAGCGCTGTAACCGCTCCCTATTTCCGTATGGATAAACTGTCCAGCCTTGTCTCCACACGTCCATATGCACCTTCGCTATTTGACTTTATCCAGTATGAACAATTTGCCCGTCAATTTGGCGTAAGCTGAATCCGCTCTATTTCAAGCAAGACTTGAAATTATGGAACAATCTATGCAAGGAGATGATCTCATAATATGCTGATCATTTTACAGGAAAAGCTGATTCAATGGATTTTGAGCCCCCTTTCGCGCATTGTGGAGAGAGTTCCCCGGCGCGTTTTGGATACTGCGATCTCCCTCAGCGTCCTGGGCATCATCCTCATGCAGTTCATTCGCAACAGCGGCCTCTATTCCGGAAGGTACCTGTATCAATATGTCATTGCCTATCTCCTTCTCGGCGTCATCATTCTGGCCGGCCTGACCCCGGAGCTCAAACCCGTGCGCTTCTCTCCCGCACTGACGGTCTGCTGGCTGGGCGTCTCCGTTTTTATGGTCCTCTCCGGCATCCTTGTCCGCTCGGACGCACTGGCGGAGGCCATCCTCTGGCTGGGGGTGTTCCCTGTGCTGTACCTGGTTTGGGGCGTCCGCGGCCTTGACTGCCTGGTCTCCCCGGTCATCCGGGGCGTGCTGCTCTCTTTCCTAATCTTCTCCGTGGCAAGCATCTTCTTTTTTCCCATCAACTCGGTCAATTATGGAAGCTTTTTCCTGAATCGGAACGGAACCTCCATTTACCTGGTGGGCGTCTTTGTCTGCGTGTATGCCTACATCATGTCCGCAGAGAAATATTCCCCCCGCGTATTTGCAGCGGACCTGCTCCTGGGCTTCACCGCCGCCACAATCTACTACACAAACTGCCGGACCGGCATACTGGCCGCCGCTCTTTGCTTCGTTCTATCCGGCCTGCTCCAGCTCTGGCTCCGCCGGAAGGATTGGCGGCGCGTTCTGCTTTGCCGTCTCCTGCCCGCCATAGCCGCCGTCGTTTTTCTGCTCCCCTCCGCCATTTATATCTACCACGGAGGCTATCAGCTGAAAACTTCGATCCAAACGGCCATGACCGCACCCCCGCCGGAGCCCGCCCCTGAGGAACCTGCTCCCGTGGAACCCGTCCCTGTGGAACCCGTCCCTGTGGAACCTGCTCCCGTGGAACCCGTCCCTGTGGAACCTGCTCCCGTGGAACCCGTCCCTGTGGAACCGCCCTCCGTTGTCCTTGACGCAATGGAGGACTATAACGGCCAGCGGTTCGACGCAGCGGAAAAAACGCTTAACGCGTATACCGCCGGACGAGCGGAGCTTTGGCGCATCCACCTTGAGAAGGTGGGGCTGCTGGGGAATTCTGCGGATACGGTCCTTTACAAAGCGACCGGCGAGGTCGAAACACGAAACTCCCATTTCACTATCATCGAATTCGCGTATCAATTTGGTGCGCTGGCCGGTCTTTTCTTCCCTGCTCTCAACATCCTGGCGGGTCTTGCCTCCATCCGCCTCGCGGTGGAGCGCCCATCCAAAAAATACTCTCTGTTTCCCTTTGCGGTGGCAATCGCCTACGGAGCGAATTCCGTCATGGAGACGCTGCTCTCGCCGGTACTGTCGCTTTTATGCCTTTTATATTTCCTGTCCCTAACCCCGCTGGTTTCCCGCCCCCTCCCCGGCGCACCGGAAAAGCCGGGACCGAAGCGCCTTCTCTATATCGTCCATGGAAATATTGGCCAGGTCACATCCGGCTCCGGCGTCCGTCCTACCGCCATGTACCGCGCCTTTCTGGAGCGGGGCTGGGAGGTCCATCTGTTGAGCGGTTACTGCGGCAGGGGGGAGGGGAAGCAGCGTAAGGCAGAGGTCCGCAAGGCCGTCGCATGGATGCGGGAGAACCGCCCCGCCTTCTGTTATATCGAGTCCTCCACGTATCCCATTATGTACCACTGCGACTATGCCCTGATCCGCCTGCTGCGCCGGGAGGGAATCCCCACCGCTTATTTCTACCGGGACTTTTACCGCTGGTTCCCCAAACTGTTTCCCCGGCGCCAGGGCCTGGTGAACAGCCTGAAGGAAGCCTACTTGGACATCCTGCAATGGTGGACGGACCGGGTCCTGCAAAACGTGGACATCGTGTATTTTCCCGACAAGTCCACCGCCCGGTATTTTCCATATCGCCACATGAAAGCGCTGCCGCCGGCGGGACAGCTCACGACGGTCTCCCCGGACAGCACTTTCCCGCCAGACGGGCCAGCGACTGCCATCTATGTCGGCGCGGTCAGCGCAATCTACGGGTCTCCCATGCTCATGGAGGCGTTTTCCATCCTAAACAAGGACGGCGTGCGCTATCCGCTGATTCTGGTCTGCCGGGAGGGAGAATTTGAAAAAGCCTTTCCCAATTATTCAATTCCCGCCTGGCTGGAAATTCATCACGCCTCTGGCAAAGAGCTGGAAGCCTTCTACGCCCGGGCCAGCCTGGGACTGCTCACACTGCAGCCCAACGAATACACGCAGATGGCGGTGGGCACCAAGCTCTTCCAGTATATCAGCTACGGCCTGCCCGTCCTCTCCACGGACACCGCCGCCATGAAGTCCCTTATAGAGGAAAATGCGTTCGGCAGAACGGCCCCTTATGACGTCCAGGCCTTCGCCGCCGCCGCCAAGGCGCTGCTGGACGACGCGGAGGCCCTGCGCCGTTTCCGGCAAAGTGCCTTGAAAAGCCTCACGGAAAAACATCTCTGGGTCCACCGGGTGGACCAGATCGCCGCCGATCTGCTGGGCAAAGGCGGCTGAGCGGGCCGCGAAGAAGGAGTCCTCATGAAAAAAAGCCTTCTCATGATTACCAACGGCTTTCCCTTCGGGGAGAGCGAGCGGGGCTTTCTAAGCGCGGAGTTCCCCCGCCTGGCCCGGGAATTTCATGTGCATATCCTGGCTCACAGCCAGGAGCCCCTGCTGTATCCCATTCCGGAGGGCGTGGAAGCTGAGCGCTATGAATACAGCCCCGTTTTCCGCCCCCGCCGCCTGACGGACCTCCCGTCCTTTTTCCAGCTCCTGACCCAGCCCTTCCGGCCCTCCGTCTTCTCCGAGCTGCGCCGCGCCCTGCGCCGCTGTCCCTCCGGGCAGGCCGTCGCCAGGGTCAAGTCCATCCTGGGCGCCAGCGTCTCGGCCCGGCAGCTGGAAAAGCGGCTGGAAAAAATCACGCGGGCCGACGGGACCGCTCTCGTTTACACGTATTGGTGCACTCCGGCCACCCTGGCGGCAGTTCGGGTCAAAAAGCGCTGTCCCGGCCTGAAGGCCGCGACCCGCTTCCATGGCTACGACCTCTACCAGGAGCGCCGCTCCGACGGCTGGCAGCCCTTCCGACGGGAGATTTTCCAGGGGTGCGACCGGCTGATTTTCGCCGCGGAGGCGGGGAAGCGGTACACCCTGGAAACCTGGGGGCGGCAGTGGGAGCCAAAATGCGCGGTATGCTATCTGGGAAGCCGGGAAATGACGCCCGTCCGGCCCTCCGGCGGGGCGCTGACCCTGGTGAGCTGCTCCAACCTCATCCCCCTGAAGCGGGTGGACCTGATCATCGCCGCCCTGGCGCTTCTGCCCGGGTCCATCCGGGTGGACTGGCACCACTTCGGCGACGGGACCGAGCGGGAGGCCTTGGCCGCCCTGGCGGTGAAAACGCTGCCGCCCAATGTCCGGTGGAAGTTCTGGGGCAGCGTCCCCAACCGGAAGCTGGATGGGCTTTATCAGGAGCTTAAACCGGATTTGTTTCTCACGGCAACCTCCACGGAGGGCGGCGTTCCCGTCTCCATCCAAGAGGCGTTTTCCTGCGGAATCCCGGCGGTTGCCACCAACACGGACAGCCTCCCGGAAATTGTCCGGGAGGGGGGGACCGGCTTCCTGGTCCCGAAGGACCCCGCGCCCGAGGAACTTGCCGCCGCCATCCGGCGCTTTTACGAGCTGCCTTTCGCGGAAAAGGCCGCCATGAGCGCCGCCGCCCGGGCCCTGTGGGAGGAGGCTTTTGACGCGGAGAAGAACGGAGCGCAAATGACGGATCTGCTGGAAGCCGTCTGCCGGGATCACCCCGCGGCCAGCGGGAACGCCCCGGATTGTGCGCACACCGTGGACTCAATTGGCAAGAACGCCCCCCCCCCGCAGACATAAATTCCGCGCGTTCTCTCCGCGCGCCCTCCGGCGGGACGCTGACCCTGGTGAGCTGCTCCAACCTCATCCCCTTGAAGCGGGTGGACCTGATCATCGCCGCCCTGGCGCTTCTGCCCGGGTCCATCCGGGTGGACTGGAGCCACTTCGGCGGCGGGCCGGAGCGGGAGTCCCTGACCGCCCTGGCGGAGAAAACGCTGCCGCCCAACGTCCGCTGGAAATTCTGGGGCGGCGTCCCCAACGAGAGCCTGGACGGGTTTTATCAGGAGCTTAAGCCGGATTTGTTTCTCACGGCGTCCTCCACCGAAGGGCTTCCCATTTCCATTCTGGAGGCGTTCTCCGCCTGTATTCCCGCCGCCGCCACGGCGGTGGGGGGAATCCCGGAGATCGTCCGGGACGGGGAGACCGGCTTCCTGCTGCCGGAGAACCCCGCGCCCGAGGAGCTTGCCGCCGCCATCCGGCGCTTTTACGAGCTGCCCCCTGCGGAAAAGGCCGCCATGAGCGCCGCTGCCCGGGCCCTGTGGGAGGATGCCTTTGACGCGGAGAAGAACGCGGACCGCCTTGCCGGACTTTTCAGGCGGCTCTTATCAACTAAAGGAGATGCCTTATGAATCAATGGATTATCATATCCGGGGCTTGCGCCCCGGATATGGTCCCCTTCGAAGGGGACCCGCGCTTCGCGCGAATAGACTGCGGGCCCCTCCGGGCCTGGTTCCGCCGGGACGGCCGTTTCGTAAACGACCAGCTCTTCGCCGCCGACAGCCGGGGCATGGCCCTCTGCGACGGCGTGGTCTTAAATCTGGCGGAGCTAAAGGAGGAGTACGGGGTGGAGGACTTCATGGGCGTACTCCGCCAGAGCTGGGAGGAGACGAAGGGCGTCTTTTTTAAAAAATTCGCCGGGCCCTTCTGCGGCGCGGTCTACGACAGAGAGCGGGACGTTCTGACGACCTACGCCAACCAGACGGGAGACTCGTTCGTCTTTTATTATAACGCCGCCTCCTGTTATATGGTCTCCAACGACCTGAACATGATTGAGGAGGTCATGCGGAAAAACGGCCTGCCCCGGAGCCTGGACGAAACGGCGGCCCGTTATTTGCTGAGCTTCGGCTATATGGTGGACGAGCGGACGCTGTTCCAGGAGATCAAGCGGGTGCTGCCGGGGGAGACGGTGCGGTTCTCCGCCTCCGGAGGTATTGAGAGAAGCTATTACCACCGCTTTTCCTATGAGACCCGGGACGTCTCCTTCGACGACGCCATCGAGCTGGTGGACCAGGGCTTTCGCCGGGCGGTCCGGCGCTGCTTTGAGAAGGACCGGGAATACGGCGTGAAGGAGTATCTGTCGGACCTCTCCGGCGGGCTGGACTCCCGCATGACGGCATGGGTGGCACGCGACATGGGCTACGGCCCCTTCGTCTTCATGAACTACTGCCAATCCGGCTCCCAGGAGCTGGCCTGCGCGTCCGGAGCCGCCGCCGCCCTGGGGGGCCAGTTCCTTCACAAGCAGCTGGACGACGCGAGCTTTCTCTTTGAGGTGGACCGGCTGGTGGAGATGAATTACGGCCTGTCGCTGTTCTGCGGCATCACCGGGGGGGAACAGCTTCTGCGGTCTTTAAATTTCCAGCGCTTTGGCCTGGAGCATACAGGATTGCAGGGTGATAATATCATCGGCTCTTATTATACCGGAAAGGAGACATTTCCAGAGGGACAACATGATTTAAAATACTCCCGCTCAATTATTTGTGAAGCCTCCTCCATAGTTCTTGAGGAGCATGGAACTTTTGAGGATTTCGCCAACTACGCGCGGGGATTTATGGGAATGATGGCCCCCTGCCTGATTCGGAGACACTATACTTTGACGTCCTCGCCATACCTGGACCCTGAGTTCTTTGCTCTATGCATGTCTATTCCATTGGAGCATCGTATGAAGCATAAGCTCTACTGGGCCTGGCTGGACGCGAAATACCCCGAGGCGGGCTCCCTCCCCGCCACCCGTTCCCGGGCGGGCCAAGGGGATTGGACAAGAGCGCAGATCCGGAATATGAAGCGCAAAGGGGCCATGGCCCTCTGGAAAATGGGCCTGCGCAAGCAGCGTCCCAAGCCGGACCCCGGCCATATGAATCCCATAGACGAATGGTATCAGACAAAACCGGACCTCCGGGCTTTTCTCTCCCGGTATGAGGAGGAAACCCTCCCCCTGCTGGACCGCTGGCCGGAAACACAGGCCAACGCGCGCCAGATGTCCGCCTCCGGTGCGGCGACGGACAAGCTGATGGCCCTGACGCTGCTGGCGGCGGTGAAGCGGTATTTTCCCCCGGAGCCCTGAGGCGCAGGGGGCGCGGGGAGGTCCGGCGAAAAAGGAGCTATATGGATAAACGAACAAAAAGCGCGAAAAACTTTTTCTTTTTAGCCGTCAATGAGGCGATCGCCATCGCGTTCGGCCTGATTCTGCCCCGAATGTTCATCATCAGCTACGGCTCCGAGGTCAACGGCCTTCTGAACTCCCTGAGCCAGTTTCTCGTCTGCCTGAACCTGTTTGAGGCAGGAATCGGCGGCGTGACGCTCCAGGCCCTTTACAAGCCCGTAGCGGAGGACGATTGGGACGCCATCAGCGGCGTCATGGCGTCCTCCAGCCGGTATTACAAGCGGGCGGGGCTTTTCTACCTGGCGGGACTGCTGGCGCTGACGGGGATCTATCCGTTGGTGGTGGACAGCTCGCTGCCCTTTGGAACCGTGGCCGGCGCGGTGTTCTTCAGCGGCGCGGGCAACGTCGTCCTGTTTTATTTCCAGGCAAAATACCAATATTTGCTGCAAGCAGACGGCAAAGGCTACATCTTCACAAACCTGACGGCCATTTCAACGGTGCTGACCAGCCTGAGCAAAATCGTCCTGATCCGGCGGGGCGCGAACATCGTGCTGATTCTGGCTGCGGCCTTCGTGCTGCAATGCCTGCAGATTGCCTACGTGCTCTGGTACGCGCGCTCTTATGACAAGCTGCGCCCGGACGCCCCTCCGAACAATCAGGCCCTGGCGCAGAAGGATTCCGTTCTGGTCCATCAGATCAGCTCGCTGGTCTTCAGAAATACGGATGTTATGATCCTCACCGTATTCTGCGGCCTGCAGACCGTCAGCGTCTACACGGTTTATAAAATGGTTTCCTCACACCTGGAGTCGCTCCTGCGCATTCCGGTCAGCAGCGTGAATTTTGTCATGGGGCAGACCTTCCAGACGGACCGGGCGCTCTACGTCCGCCGGTCCGACCTTCTGGAATCCTATTACAGCGCGCTTCTTTTCTCCCTGTTCTCCGTGGCGCTGTTTTTGTATCTGCCCTTTGTGCGCGTCTACACGGCGGGCGCGGACATCAGTTACGCGGACCCCTGGCTGGCGGTCCTGTTCGTGCTGATCGCCCTTTTGAACAACAGCCGGGAAATTTCCATCAACACCGGGAGCTACGCAGGCCACTTCCGCCAGACGGTCCCCTTTACCATCATAGAATCCGCGATCAACCTGACAACCTCCCTGATCGGCGTATGCTTCCTGGGCATTTACGGCGTGCTGCTGGGCACCGTGGCGGCCCTGGCCTACCGTACCAACCAGACGATTCTCTACGCCAACCATAAGGTATTAAACCGCGGCGCGGGAAGGACCTACGCCATCTACGGCGTGAACGTTCTCCTGTTTTTCCTGGTCCAGTTCCTGTTCCGGCGGCTGCTCGGCGGCACGGCCCTGGACTCTTACCCCCGCCTGATCGCGGCGGGCTTCGCCTCGACGCTGCTGGCGCTGGCTGTATTCTTCGGCGGGCAGACCCTGCTGTTCCCCCACTGCCGGCAGATGGTCCGGGATGTCCTCCGGCACCGGAAGGCTTGAGGAAGCGAGGAGCCGGCCCGGCTCCTGGAGCTGAAAAACTGGGTCCTGCGCTATATTGATACCGACACCATCCTGCAGGGCTGAACGGCGGGACGCCCGCCGTTCAAACAAGAAACGAGGTGCTCTATGCTGCGGATACTGAATCCCATCAAAAACATCCGAACCCTGCGCCCCTACCTGTACGACGCCCTCACCTGGCGGCGTAAGGTCATGCCCCGCCCCCTGGCCGGGCTCCTGGGGATTGGGAACCGCCCCTCCCTGCCGGGGACCCTGCGCCTGCCCACCTACGACGGCTCCGGCCAGGCCTGTCACCCCACCGTCAGCGTTTTTCAAGGAAAGATCTATATGGCCTGCACGCCCTACCCCTACGGGCGGGACCCCTATGAGAACCCCTGCCTGTACGTCAGGGGCCCGGATTCCGCCCGCTGGAAGCCCGTGCCCGGCGTGTATCCCCTGGTCCGGCCCCAGCGGCCCGGCTATGAGCACTACTCAGACCCCTGCCTCTTTCAGCGGGAGGGAAAGCTGGTCCTGCTCTACCGCAAGCGGGAGCGCCGTCCCTCCGGGACGGTGGAGATCCTCTACACCGTCTCCAGCGCCGACGGGGAGGCCTGGGACCCGCCCCGCTTCCTGGCGGAGGGCCCCGTGGACGACCGACTGATCTCCCCGGCGGCGGCGGGGAACGCCCTTTTTTGCGTGGAGTATTACGGCGGCTCGTCTCAAATCGTCCGCTACGCGCTGGACGGCCTGGACGGCCTGGGGGAAAAGACCGCCTGCGGCGTCTCCGGCCTCGGCCAGGACTTCTTTGTGTGGCACATGGATTGTGCCACACAGCCGGACGGCGCCGTCCGGGGCCTCTTCATGCTGCAGAAAAAAAACGTCCCTGAAATTATCAGCAGGCTGGCCCTTTTCACCTGGCGGCCCGGGGACGGCGTCTGGTCCTGGGAGCGGGACGTTCCCGAGTCGGAGGAGGAAAAGCGGGCCGTCTCCTTCGTCTACAAGTCCTGCTTCACCGAAGACCCCGGCCGCGTCCTCTGCTCCGCACGGGACCGGAAGGGACGCTTCTTCCTGTTTGAAAAATCCATTTGAGGAGGACTACAAAACTATGGACGAAAAGCTGCTTCATGACGCCCATGATATCTTTTGCGAGGTCTTTCATTCAAAGATATCTTATGAGACCTTCCGGCACAAGCACCTGGACAACCCGGACATTGACGCGGGCGTCGCCACTCTCGTGGATTACCAGGACGGCGTTCCTGCGGGAACAAACTCTTTCATGGGCTACACGCTCCTGGACGGCCCGCGCGCCCTGCCGGTCGTTCACAGCTGCGACACGGCCGTCAGGCCCGCCTTCCGCGGGCGGCGCATCTTTCTGCTGCTGGTCCAGCGGGCGATTTCCGTCTGTCAGGAGACGCCCAACGTTTTAATCTACGCCACGCCGAACGAAAATTCTTACCCCGGCTTCACAAAGCTCGGCTTCCTGGAGCTGGGCCGCTTGAAGTCCTACGACGGCGTGCTTCAGCCCGCCCGCTTTTTCCTGCGGCGGGTCCGCAGGAAGCTCCTGGGGAAGGCTCCCGCCCTGGCGGCCTTCCGTCCCGGCTCCTTCTCCGGCCCCGGCGGCAGCTGGATCCTGTCTTCCGGCTGTCCCTTTACCGAAGACGACCTGGCCCTCATAAACGCCCGGCCCGGCGTTCACCTCCGGCGGAGCCTGGATTTTTACCGCTGGAAGGTGGACTACCTGCCCGAGGAACGGCGGGCCTATCTCTGCGTCCGGCGGGGCGGGGCGCTGCGGGCCTTTTTCATCCTCCGCCGGAACTGCGACGGGGCCGCGGACCACTGCTGCTGTGATATCTGCGACTGGATGCTGCCGGAGGATGAGGAAGCCGCCCGGGAAATCTTCCGGGCCGCCGTGCGGCATCTCCGTCCGTACTGCGACCGGCTGTCTGTCTCCATGGTGAACCCGGAAACCGAGGGGCCCGTCATTTCTTCCGGCCTCCCGGAAACCGCAAATCAGGGCCAGCCTTTTATGATCTATCCCACCGCCGAACTGGACGCGGAAACGCTGTCCCGCCTCAAGCACTTCCGCAGCTGGACGCTGCGCTATATTGACACCGACACGATTTTACACGGATAGGCGTCTCCTCAGCTGAAAGAAGGCGGTCCCGTCAGGGCCGTCCTCGTTTTGCGTATGATCTTATTGGCCGCCATTCCCGCCGCCAGGGTCGCGGGAATGGCGGCGGTATTTTCTCTGCGCCGGGATCGGCCTCTCCTCCAGCGGGCCAGGACAGATGATATCCTGTTTCCATCATAGAGCGGTCCTGTCTTTCCGGCTCTGGAATCAGTTTCCGAAAAAAGCGGGTTTTGTCAAAAGCCGTTTTATAAACGCGCGGAGCTCATATAAAATCAGGAAATTTGGCGAAAGCCCTTTTCAAATAAGAAGCCTTGTGCTATGATGGGACATGAACTCATAAAATGTGATTTTTTACGAGTAAAGCGCGTTTTTGATGGAAACGGGTTTTTTACGGAAAGGCGGTCCGCCTCATGAACCATTTGCGAAAATTGATCGTATTGCTCTTTGATGGTCTTATTTTAGTCTGCGTGGCTACGGCCTTGGCGCTGTTCTCCACACGGTATAACATCGGGGACGCGGTAGGACGGGGAATGTTCATCCCCCATATGATTCTGCTCTATATCTGCACACTGATATTCCAGTTGCTTTTCCGCACCTATGACAGTCTCTGGCGCTACGCCGAGAGCCAGGAATACCTGTCTCTGCTGCTGGCGGCGCTGGCCGGCTTTTGCACATATGAAATTCTGACGCGCTATGTCCTGATGATCGACGTCATCTCGTTCCTGCTGCTGTCCGCCATCGCCAGCCTGTGGGTATTGGGCATGCTGGGCATCCGGTTCGCCTACCGCGTTTTCCGAAGCCAGGTACAGTATCGCCGCGGCTCCCACCAGGTTCCCATCGCCATCGTGGGAGCGGGAGCGGCCGGCATCCAGCTTCTGGACGAGCTGCGGAACAACCCCGACAGCCGCTATGCCGTGCAGTGTTTTTTCGATGATGACCTTTCCAAGCGGGGGCGCCGCATCCACGGCGTTCAGGTAAAGGGAACGATTTCAGACGCGCCCAAATATGTAAAGTCCCTGAAACTCCGCGAGATTCTGGTGGCCATCCCCTCCACCAGCGAGCGCCGCCGTCAGGAAATTCTTCAGCAGCTCTCCGGTCTTCGTCGGGTCAAGATTACCGTTTTGCCCGGCACTATGGAACTGATCCGTCAAAAGCCCATCCGCGCTCAGCTGCGGGAAATCCAGATCGAGGACCTGCTTGGGCGGGACCCCATATCCCTGGATCCGGCTCCTGTGGACGCTTTCCTGGGTGGAAAAACCGTGCTGATTACCGGGGGGGGCGGATCCATCGGCTCGGAGCTGTGCCGCCAGGTGGTGCGGCACGAGCCAAAGCGGTTGGTGATTGCAGACATCTATGAAAACAACGCCTATGATATCCAGCAGGAGCTCCTCTACAAGTACGGCGGGCGGTTGGATTTGTCTGTGGAGATCGCCTCTATCCGGGACGCGGAGCGGATGCGGCAGCTCTTCGCCTATTACCGGCCGGACGTCGTTTTCCACGCCGCAGCCCACAAGCACGTCCCCCTGATGGAGCACAGCCCTCAGGAGGCAATTCGAAATAACGTATTTGGCACGCTGAACCTGGTGCGGGCTGCGGACGAATTCGGCGTCTCCAAATTCATTCAAATTTCCACGGATAAGGCGGTCAACCCCACCTCCGTCATGGGCGCCAGCAAGCGCCTGTGCGAAATGATCCTGCAATCCATGAAGGATTGCAGCGAAACGGACTTCGCGGCGGTGCGCTTTGGCAACGTCCTGGGCTCTAACGGCTCCGTCGTGCCCCTGTTCAAGCGGCAGATCGCCGCCGGCGGTCCCGTCACCATCACCGACAAGCGGATCATCCGTTATTTCATGACCATCCCCGAAGCGGCCCAGCTGGTGCTGCAGGCCGGAGCTATGGCCCATCAAAACGAGCTCTATGTGCTGGACATGGGCCGCCCGGTGAAGATTCTGGAGCTGGCGGAGACTTTAATCCGGCTGTCCGGTTATGTGCCGTATCAGGATATCGATATTGTGGAAACGGGCCTGCGGCCCGGCGAAAAGCTCTACGAGGAGCTGTTGATCGCCAGCCGCGACATCGAGAAGACGGACAACAACCAGATCTTTATCGAACGTCAGCCGGCCGTCACACCGGAGGAGCTGGCACAGAAGCTGGCGATTTTAACGGACGCTCTGGAAAAAAATGATCCCGGCGTTATTCGCGCCGCCCTGCATCAGGTTGTTCCAACCTTCCATGAGCCGGAGGATCTGAACCAGGAACAGGGGAGGGAGGTTCATATCCCCAAACAGCAAAGCCGGAAAGTATTGCCCTTTAAGCAGCAAAAGCGCACGGCGGCGCGGTAATATATTCTATAACAAATTGAACAGGAATCTATCAGTGGAGGATATATCCTCCACTGATGTTCCCGTACGGGAACATCGCAACACCATTATTTGGGATGTGAAATTCTATGTTGCTGTCCATTATTACCCCTTGCTATAACGAGGAGGAGGCCTTACCCTACTTTTTAAAGGCTATCCGCATGGAGTCGGAAAAGCTCCTGATGGAGCTGGGTCTGGAAATCGAGATAATTTTCGTGGACGACGGTTCCCGGGACCGTACTATGGAGCTTCTCCGGGCCGCCGCCAAAGAGGACCGCCGCGTCCGCTATATCTCCTTTTCAAGAAACTTTGGCAAGGAGTCTGCCATGTACGCGGGTATGGAGGCCGCGTTGGGGGAGTGCGCCGTCATCATGGACGCTGATCTCCAACATCCGCCCGTCATGCTGGAGGAGATGTACCGCGCCATTACGGAAGAAGGCTATGACATCGCCGCCGCGCGGCGCGTTTCCCGGAAAGGAGAGCCGCCGGTCCGCAGCCTTTTCGCCCGTCTCTTTTATAAGCTCATCAACAAGATTTCCAAGGCGGAGTTTGTGGATGGCGCATCGGATTTCCGTATGCTGTCCCGTCCGGCGGTGGACGCGCTTTTGAGACTGGGGGAATACAACCGCTTTTCCAAAGGTATTTTCGGCTGGATCGGCTTCAAAACAAAATGGATTCCCTATGAGAACGTGGAGCGGGTCGCGGGGGAAACCACCTGGTCCTTTTGGAAGCTACTGCTCTATTCCCTGGACGGCATTATAGCCTTTTCCACCGCGCCGCTGGCCATCGCCTCGCTGATGGGATTGTTATTCTGCTTGGGAGCTTTCGTCTATTTCCTCTATATTGTAATCACAACCTTCTTGTATGGAAGTCCCACGTCAGGCTTTCCCACGCTGGTCTGTCTGCTGCTGATAGTGGGCGGGTCGATCCAGCTCTCCCTGGGAATCATCGGCCAATATCTGGCTAAGGCCTATCTGGAGACGAAACGGCGTCCCATTTATATCGTTCGGGAGACGGAAAGGGCGGTCGCTCGCACGGAAGGAACGGTCTTATGCGAAAAATAAAGGCGTTTTTGATTCAGCACCGCGAGCTGGCGGCATATGTAGCGGCAGGGGCCTTTACTACCGCCGTTAACTACGCGGTCTACAGCGCTTTGACCGTACTCTGCGGCCTTGGTATTAACCTCAGCAACAGCATCGCTTGGGCCGTCGCTGTACTGGCGGCATTCTTGTCGAACAAAGCGTATGTCTTTCAAAAGCACAGCTGGGCCCCCTTAACCGTTCTTCGAGAGGGGGCCATGTTCGTGGGCAGCCGTTTGCTGTCCGGTGCAGCGGCGATCAGCCTGACGCCACTGCTGATGCGGCTGGGCGTCACGCAAAGCGTCCTGGGCATACCGGGCTTTGCTGCTAAGTTCCTGGCGGAGTGCGCCGCCCTGGTCCTGAGCTACTTTCTCAGCAAATACGCCGTGTTCAGGAATTAGTTTGGCAAATGTGCTTGTGCACATTTTAGGTAGAAGAAAATGGAATAAAGGATGAGGGGACCTCATCCTTTCCGTGGGATATCCCACGGAACCGAGGCCCCTCGTCTGAAACGGCCGGTGTATACCGGCCAGTTTTAGGAGGGACGATTTGAATCTCGAATCTGTAGTGGATATTGAGTACCATGCTGATGATTTCGGTTTGTTTCCGGCGCAAAGCAGCCGGATTTTAGACTGCGCCGGCAATGGCGTTTTAAACGCGGTCAGTGTCATGACCAACGGCCCCCATTTGGCGGTGTGCATGGAGTCCTTTCAGCCTTACGCGGGCCGCCTGGCCGCGGCCGTCCATCTGAATTTTATGGAGGGCAGGGCATTTTGTCCCGGTCTCCTAACAGACCCGGACGGAACGTTTCGCGCTGCCTTCGGGACGCTGCTGCTGCATTCCTTCTTGCCGGACCGAGGAAAATACCGGGCGGCCCTGAGGGAGGAAATCCGCACCCAGATATCCACCCTGCTCCCTTATCTGGAAGAGGGAAGGGGGCTCCGAATCGACGGTCACGCCCATTATCATATGCTCCCCGTTGTATTCGACGCGCTGATGGACGTGATACGGGAAGGCCGTCTGTCCGTCGCCTATATCCGTGTTCCTAGGGACCCCGTCGGTGTTTATCTGCGGCATTGGGGAGAGCTGGAGGGGTTCCGTCCCATTAATCTGGTAAAGGTCCTGATTCTGGATCTTCTGGCCTGGAGGAACGAACGAAAATACCGGGGGTTTTTTAGCAGGCTGGAACGGCGCGTGTTTCTGGGCGTGCTGTTTTCGGGAAATATGTCTTTTCAAAATGTGTCCGCCGTCCTGGCGGATGCGAAAGCTCTAGCTGTACGGAAAGGCTGGGGCTTAGAGATTCTGGCCCATCCCGGCGGCGTGCGCGAGCCGGAGGATATCAGCGCGCTGACGCATAAAGACGACCGGGTTTTCCTGATCAGCGGAAACCGGGAAAAAGAAGCGAAAATGTTTCGCAAACAGAGGGAGGCTTCTAAAAATGCCTGATTGGACCGTTGAGCCTTTTACGAAAGAAAACAGCCTGGCCGCAGCCAGGCTGAGGGAATCCTATTATGGAAAAGGGGACGACACGGCTGACCAGGCGTATCTGGAATACGAATATTGGAGCAATCCTTTGGGCCGCGCCGTCTCAGTGGTCGCCTGGAACGCGGAAAAAAAAGAGGCCGCCGGAACCTACGCCCTGATACCGACTCCGGTCAAGGCCGGTTCCCAAACCCAGCGGTGCCTGTTGAGCGTCAACGTCCTTACAGGGGAAACGTACCGCGGGCAGGGCGTCTATCCGGCGATGTCCCGCGCCGCTTTTCAGAAGGCGGCGGAAGACGGGTATCCCCTCGTCTTTGGTATGCCGAATCAAAACTCCTATCCCATTCAGATGAAAAAGGGCTATTTCGAGGACCTTGGCCCCATCCCACTGTATCTCCGGCCCCTGCGGCCCTCGGGCATGGTGCGCTCTTACCTGAAATCGGGCACGCTTTCAGCGATGGCCCGGCCCCTCGACGGGTTATACCGTCCCGCCAGCTCCGCCGGAACTCTTTTCGTAAGGTTGACAAATGAAAACCTGAAGCTTGCGGACCGCTTTTGGGAACAGGTCAAGGACAAATACCCCATTATGGTCTCCCGTACCGGCCAGCGGCTGGCCTGGCGCTTTTTAAATATTCCCCGGCGGAAGTACCAGTGCTGGTACGCGCTGTCGGCGGACGGGGCTCCCGTCGCTCTCGCCATCGGCAGGAAAATGGAAGTGGCGGGCATCCAGTGCGCCATGCTGGCGGACCTTCTGTTCGCGAAGGGACACGAGTCCCAGGCAAAGGCTTTGGTCCGTAAGGTGCTTGACGTCCTCCGGGAGGAGGGAGCGGACATGGCGGGTTGTCTGATGCTGCCCTGGACCGCCGAGGCGGCGCTTTTGCGGAAGCTGGGCTTTTTCAAATGCCCAAAGGCCATGGAGCCTCAGCCTTTTCTGTTCTGCGCCCACTGTTTTCAGGAGGAAATCAGGGAGACTGGCACCATGGATCTTAAAAACTGGTTCTTCACCATGGGGGACTACGATGTAGTTTGACCCGGGTCCAAAGCCTTGAGATGTTTTGACCGCTCAAAATGGAATAAAGGATGAGGGGACCTCATCCTTTCCGTGGGATATCCCACGGAACCGCGGCCCCTCGTCTGAAACGGCCGGTGTATACCGACTAGATTTAGGAGGGACGATATGAAAGCAAGCCGCGATTTTACAGCCGTTATCAACTGGATTCTGGACAATCTCTGCCCGCCAATCCTGCGGGACTGCTACCCGCTGATGTTTCCAATCTATTGGATCGCTGGCGGAAAACATACCTCGGAGCTGCTGCGGTATAAAGACCTGTATCCCTTTTTATCCGAGACGGAATACGCGAAATACTATGATTACGCCTCCAAAACCCGCCTGGCGGAACGGCCTACCGATTTAAATAAAGTCGGCCTGCAATTTATTCTGTCAAACGCTTCCGGCTCCTGCCTTGACGCTGGCTGCGGGCGCGGTTATGTCGCCAAGCGTCTGGCGGAGGCGGGCCATACGGTTTCCGGCGTTGACATCGTTCCGCCAAAGAACTATTCCCCCGAGTCTGACGGCTATACCTTTGTCAGCGGCTCTCTGGATGCGCTTCCATTCCCTGACGGGAGCTTTGAGACGGTAACCTGCACCCATGTTCTCGAGCATGTGCCGGATATGGACGCCGCCGTGTCCGAACTTCTGCGGGTAACAAAAAAGCGTTTGCTGATCGTACTGCCCAGGCAGAGGGAATACCGCTACACCGCCGATCTGCATATTCGGTTTTTCCCCTATGAATATAATGTGCGGGCTGCGCTTCCCGTCTCGGCCAGGAACGCGCGAATTTTTATGGTCGGTTCTGACTGGGGTATCCTGATTGATAGAGAAACCAGTTAATATAAAAAGTAAATAACGGATGAGGAAACCTTATTCGCCCTGGCAGTCTATCTGCGCAGTCGGTTCCCTCATCTGAAACAGCCGGCCGAAACCGGCTGACTTTAGGAGGGAACCATATGAATAACCATCATTCACACCAATTTGACCCGTCGGCCATAAAAGCCGCCGCCTTGGAGCGAAAGCCCTATTGGCTGTTTGGATTACAGTGCGCCGCGCTTCTCGCGGCGCTGATTCTGGGTCTGGCCCTGCTGATACGGAACGGACGAAGCGCCGTTTTGTATTGGTGCGCTCTGTTCGTGTGCCTGTTTTTCACCCCCAGATCCTGGCTCCAAAACGGCAAGGCCGTTTTTACAAAATGGTGGGCGCTGGGGAAGGCGGAGACCCTTCGGCTTTCTTTGATTTCCGCCATTTCCTCGCTGGCCGCATCCTTAGCCGCCTATGGATTCCTTTTCACCAACGAGTTCTTTTCCCATGACGCCCTCACGCTTACAAATTATGGAGTAGAGCAAAGATGGAGCTCATATGTTTGGAATGGCCGCATCCTGATTCCTCTTTATGAAAAACTCAAGGGGCCTGTCACCGCCCCCTGGCTGATTGGGTTGCTTTTTATCCTTTATATGTCGCTGACAGTCCTTTTGCTGGCCCGCCTGTTCGAGCTGCGGCGTCCGCTCCATATCTTTTTGATCGGCGCCCTGTTCTGTACCAACTCGTCCCTGGCAATGCTCGGCTCGTCTTATATCGCCTGCATGGACGACTACGCCCTGGCGTTGCTGGCGGCTGTCGCGGGAGCTTGGTTTATCTGCCGCTGCCGGCACGGCGGGTTTTTGGGCGCTCTGTGCATCGCGGTCTCTATGGGGCTGTACCAGGCTTATCTTATCGTAGCGGCCGGTCTCTGCTTCTTTTCTCTGTTCCAGAATGTGACCAGCAACGAAAGACTGTCCTCCATTGTTCGGCGCGGCCTGCGGTATCTGGGCCTGATGCTGGCCGGTTTTTTCCTATATTTCCTCACATGGTCAGCGGCGTGCCGCTTTCTTAACATAGAAAAAGGCCGTATGGGAGATACCATCTTCGCTTTGCCTCTGGAATCGCTGAAGCCTCACGCCATTGCCGTCTATAAACTGTTTTTCCGCAATTTCTTTCGGGACAATGGCATGACGGGAAAACTGGCGCCAACTTTCAGTCTGCTTCTGCTGGGAGCCTTGCTGGTCTGGCTGGCCGGCTGGCTGCTGGATAAGCGTCTCGCTTGGGGCAACAAGCTTTTACTCTGCCTGATGGTCGTTTTCCTGCCCTTCGTCTTTCGCGCCTCCTCGCTTCTTCTTCTTATGGGAGACCAATCCCTCGTCGCTTTTAACCAGAGACTACCGGCCGCCCTGGTCCTGCTGTGCGCGGTAAAATGGCGGCCCGCTATCCCCTATGGACGGCGTTTCCGTGCCGCCGCAGCCATTCTGGCGCTGGCGATCGTCTGCCAAAACCTGGTTTTTTCCAATCAGTGCTACATCAAAAAGGACCTTGAGAAAAACGCTTCTCTCTCCATTGTCACCCGTATCATCGAACGGGTGGAGCAATTGGACGGCTATGTTCTGGGAGAAACGCCGGTCGCCTTCTCCGGCGGCATTAACTCGAATCCGCTTTACGGCCGGGGCCGAGAGGGCTTTGACGCCTTTACTGTCTACGAGGAGGGCGCCATGATCTACGATTACGCGCCGACTTATAACATAGCGCGGTATATCGGGACCTACCTGAACTATCCCATGGCATTTGCCTCAGTGGACAGCTCTCTTGAAGAGGTCCAGGCCATGCCAGCTTTTCCCGCTCAGGGATCCATCAAATTTGTGGGTGAAAAAGTCGTGGTCAAGCTGTCCTAAGGCTTCCGCGCGCCGTTATTGTCCGTATGGATTAAAAACATACACAACGTAAAATAAAAGATGAGGGGACCTCATCTTTTCCGTGGGATATCCCACGGAGCCGTAGCCCCTCATTTAAATAGGAGGGAGCGACTTGAAATTTATTTCCTCATACCTACTTTTCCTATTATGTGGACATTGCCGGCGAGCTGGAAAAAAGCGATTTTGAGATACTCTACGCCTCGGTCAGCGAGGGCAGCGTCATCGCCAGCTATACAGACGGCAAGGTCATATGCAGCCCTTGGAATTATGAGGATTTGTTTCAGTCCGTTGGATATATTTATCCCCAGGACTTACGCGGTCCAGAGGATAACGACCGGGCGGTCTATCTGATCCCAGACAAACATCTGGAGGAAGCCCGCCGGCAGGCACAGGAAAAAAGCGCGGAATTGACATTGGTCCGGCAGTTTGAGACCATGGCGCTGTATACCTCGTCAGTCCAGCTTATGCGGCCCGTCATCTAGCTTCGTTTTTCATAAACGCCCCTTCCATCACCGTCGCAGACGGGAAGGGAGGGGCGCTTTAGCCTACGCATTTCATTAAACAAAATCAAAGTTTTGTTCAAATAAGGGGAGGGGAACGCAGCCCCGGCGCTCTTGGACAAATCTCACATGAGGCCGGGGCCATATTTCCGTATCCGCCTGAACGGTTATTCCGCCCAGTTCTCCCTCAGCACGGCGGCGGCGCTCTCCGCAAGCTCCTGGCAGACGGCTTCCGTTTCCGCCTCCACCATGACCCGGACCAGCGGCTCCGTGCCGGATTCCCGAACCAGAATGCGGCCCGTATCGCCCAGCCGTTCCTCCACAGCCTTCACCGCCGCCTGGACCGCCGGGTCCGCCTGAGCGGCCTGCTTATCCCTGACCCGGACGTTAATCAGGACCTGCGGATAAATGGTCATGCCTTCCTTCAGCCGGCTCAGGGGCAGTTTCTTTGCCATCATGACCTCCATCAGCTTCAAAGAGGTCAGGATGCCGTCCCCAGTGCGGGCATACTTGGAGAAAATGATATGCCCGGACTGCTCGCCGCCGATCCGGCAGCCGTGCTCCACCATATACTCATAGACATACTTATCGCCCACGGCGGTCTTGGCGTAGCCAATGCCCTTCGCGTCCAGGGCCTTGTACAGCCCAAAGTTGCTCATCACCGTGGTGACCACTGTGTTGGTCAGCAGCTTGCCCCGCTCCGCCATGTAGCCGGCGTAAATATACATGATCTGATCGCCGTCCACCAGCTCGCCGTTCTCATCCACGGCAAGGCAGCGGTCCGCGTCCCCGTCATAGGCAAAGCCCACGTCCATCCGGTTTTCCTTCACAAACCGCCGCAGGCCCTCGATATGGGTGGACCCGGCGTCCCGGTTGATGTTCAGCCCGTCGGGGCGGTCGTTGATGGGATAGACTTCCGCGCCAAGGGCCCGGAACACGCTGGGCGCGATGGCCCAGGCGCTGCCGTTCGCACAGTCAAGCGCCACCTTCTTGCCCTTGAAGGAGTGGAGCGCCAGGGAAATGAGATAGCCCGTGTAACGGTTCCGTCCGGCGCTGTGGTCGATCACCGAGCCCACGGCCTCGCCCTCCGCCGTGGGCAGCTCCTTCCACCTTTGCCCGTCCATCTCCAGACAGCCGTCCAAATACGCCTCCACCAGGGCGATGGTGCCCTCGTCCATCTTCTCGCCCTCCCGGTTCAGCAGCTTGATGCCGTTGTCCCCATAGGAATTGTGGCTGGCGGAAATCATCACGCCGCAGTCGAAGCCGTCCGCCCGGACGGCGTAGGACACGGAGGGCGTGGTGGTGACGTGGAGCAGGTACACGTCCGCCCCAGAGGCGGCCAGCCCCGCGCTGACGGCGTATTCCAGCATATAGCTGGACCGCCGGGTGTCCTTGCCCACCACAATCTGAGCTCTGCGGCCCCTGCCGTAATACCAGCCCAAAAAGCGGCCGATCCGGTACGCATGGTCCGCCGTCAGCCCCTGTCCGGCCCGGCCTCGGAAGCCGTCGGTCCCAAAATACTTGCCCATTCGCTCAATCCTCCTGTTTCTTCGGCGCAATCACGCCGCCTGTTTTATAAATGCTCCCCGCCGGAACGGCGCCCCGGACGCAGGACGTGGGGTAAACGTTCGTGTGCCGCCCGATTACCGTACCGGGGTTCAGCACGCTGTTGCAGCCAATCTCGGCAAAGTCCCCCAAAAAGGCTCCCACCTTTTTCCGGCCTGTGGGGAACCGTTCCTGCCCGCTGCGGACCACCACCAGGGTCTTGTCGGATTTCACGTTGGACGTGACGGAGCCCGCCCCCATATGGGCCTTATAGCCCAGGATGGAATCCCCCACGTAGTTATAATGGGGCGTCTGCACTCCGTCGAACAAAATCACGTTTTTCAGCTCTACGGAGTTGCCTACCACGCAGCCCGCACCCACCAGGGCGGAGCCCCGGATAAACGCGCAGTGGCGGACTTCGGTTTCCGGCCCGATGATGCAGGGTCCGCCCAGAAAGGCCGTGGGGGCCGTCTTCGCCGTTTTATGCACCCAAACCCCCGGCTCCCGCTGATCATATTCCAAAGGGTCCAGCCCCTCCCCAAGGGTCAGGATAAAGTCCTTGATGCCTTCCAGGGCCTCCCAGGGATAGGTAAACCCGGCCAGCCACTCTCCCGCCAGGCTGTGGGAGAAGTCCAGCAGCTCTTTTGTTGTCACGTCCATGACGACCATCCTTTCCGATACAATCGTATCGAAAGAAGTATAGCACAAATTTCAGCAAAGTAAAAGGCCGGGTTCATGCTTTCCCCTGTTTTTTCTTTTCTTTCCGCGCCCGCTCCCCCCATATTTTAGAGGCGGTTTTTGTAGACTTTTCCTTTTCTCTATAGTATAATGATTTTGATATCAGCGCCGCCGGAAGCGCCTTTCGGCGGCGGGAAGGAGAAAGCATGAAAAAGAGAATTTTTGCGGCGCTGCTACTGGCGCTGCTGCTGGCGCTGGGAGCGTCGGCACAGGCATTGGCGGACGAGCCGGAGGCGGCGGAAACGCCGGACGCGCCACCCTCGGGCGGTGTTTTCCAAAACGGCTCTTTCAGCGGCCCCCAGACCATTCCCGGCGAACCCATGGCGGTTGCGGAGGACGGCTGGAAGGCCGGACTGTACGCGGCGGTCCTGAACGCCTGGCGGGCGGGGGAAACGTCCGTCAATGTAGAACCGCTGAAAATTCCGTCGGCTAAATGGAACGCTCTTTGGGACGTGCTAAGGGCGGTTCTCAATGATAATCCGGAGCTTTTTTACGCCAGTTGGTACACTAGCAAAGATATATATTACTATCCCAACGGTCCTCTACTCGGGAGCCTGACTCTCTTGTACAATGACACCTATCAGGACAGCGCGGTACGCACTCAGGCTATCCGTGAATTCAACGAGGCGGCAGACCGCGCTCTGGCTCAAATTCAAGGGCTTACTAATCCCGTAGAAAAAGCATTGCTTCTTCATGACTTTCTGGTGGTTAACTGCCTGTATAACTGGGAGGTCGCCACAGATCAGGAAGATGGTGACGCCTATGTTGCCAGTAAGATGCCTTGGACCGCTTACGGCGCCCTGGTAAAAGGCGACGCCGTTTGCCAGGGCTACGCGCTGGCTTACAAGTACCTTCTTACTAGGGCGGGCATTCCCAGCGTAGTCATTTCTTCAAGCAGCATGAATCACGCCTGGAACGGCGTGCAGATTGACGGTGATTGGTATCAGGCCGACCCCACCTGGGACGATCCCACTCCTAACCGAGAGGGTCGTGCACGCCACGCATATTTCCTTCTTTCCGACACCACCTTTGGCAGTGATGACTCTGCCAAAGGACGCAGCAAACACTATGATTGGGATGCAATTGTTACCTGCAACAGCACCAAATATGAGTCCGGATATGTGTTTGTTGATAATGAAAATTCCCTTTACCACTGGAACAACAGCTTCTATTTCATAGACAACGACGGCTATGTCTGCAAGTCCTCCCAGCTGCAAGGCAGCGGGACGAGGATTTCCGGCGGCCTGGGACTAACCGCCCTCAGCACGGTATGGCTGGAGGACCGCCTCTATCTGCTCCCCAACGCATACAACGACAGCTATGCCTCCAACCAGCGGCTCCTGTTGGTTTACGACCTGGATGACAATATCACCGCCCAGGCGGCCCTGTTTCAGCATGTTCCCGCCGCCTCTCCCGACGGTAAATATCAGTCCAGTTCCGACCGTATCCCCGGCATCCGCTATAACGCGGAAACCAACAAGATCGAGGTTGTTTCCCCCACCCGCAGGACAGTAATCACCAGCATCCCTGCCAGTTCTCTTTCCTCCGGCTGGAAAACGGACCCCGAGCTTAATATATCTTCCGGTATGGCCGTTGCCTCCGGCATCTCCAAGGACGGCGCGGCGGCGATTCAATGGGCTCCCGCTATGCAGAATCCCAGAAGCGACCTGACGCTCTGGGCAGCTTTCTATCAGGACGGCAAGCTGACGGCAGTCCGGACAACCCCTGTTCAGGCCCAGGCGTCTACTACTAATATCTCAAACATCCGGCCCACCAAGACACTGGCCTATCTAAGCGCTCTGCCTTCCAGTTACGACACCGTAAAGCTCATACTGCTGACCCCGGATAAGCTTCCCCTCTGCGCCGCTGGTTAAGCGCATATCCTTCATATCCGAAAAACGCGCCCTGGCGGGAAAGCCGGGGCGCGTTCTTGATTCTAAAAAGGAAACCGCCCTCTCAGTCTCCCCGAAGGAGAAAGAGCTGAAGGACCTTTTTCGCCAGGCGCAGGCGGCCCTCCCGGGGCAGCCCCAGAAAAGTCCGCCGCTGCCGCAAACGCTGACCTATGGCAACGAGTTCCTGTTCCGTCATAGAATATCCCTTCTCTCCCCAAAAGGACAGCGCCCCTAAAAGGGGCGCTGTCCTCTCAGTTCATGTTACCGTTCCGGCCTTCTCAGGGTCAGACGTTGTATTTCACGCAGAAACGGAACATCATCGCCGCAAAGTGCGAACGAGTGGCAGTGCCCTGCGGGTTCAGCCGCAGGTCCGCCGTGCCTGTCACGATGCCGTTGCCCACGGCCCAGGCCATGGCCTGACGGGCGTAGGAGGACACGTTCCGGGCGTCGTTGTAATTGCCAAGCTCACCGCTGGCGGTCAGGTCGCAGCCCCGCATCTGAGCGTAGCGGTACAGCATAGCGACCAGCTGCTGGCGGGTCAGGGAGCCGCCGGGATTCGTGCCGTCGGAAATGCCGTTGCTCATGGCCCAGGCTCTGGCCGCAGCCATATTAAGGGGCTTCTCGCCGCTCAGGCGGGCGAGCACCATCCACAGCTGCTGGCGGTTGGTCAGTCCGTTGGGAGAGAAGTTGCCGTTGCCGGTGCCGTTCATCACACCGCGCTGGTAAGCCCAGCCGATGTAAGGAGCCGCCCAGTAATCCTTGCTGACGTCATTGGGAAGATCGCCGTTCAGGAAAATCTTCTCCGGGTCCAGGGTAATGCTGATGTGGCCGCCGGTGCCGCTGTTGCCCGTCGAACCGCTGGAGCTCGAGCCGGTATCGTCGACGAACCGCACAGTGAGGCTCTCGACTTCCAGATAGCTGGGCGTGACCACAGGATACAGGGTGATATTCCGGCCCCTCTCGGCCCGATTCTTCAGGTTGGAGAGCGTGACCTCGGTGCCGTCCGTATACGTCCAGCCCTGGATCTTGACGCTGGTGCCGTTCGAATAATACGCGTGGGTGGGCAGTAGGCCGTTCAGGCGGCCGGCGTTCATCACTTCGGAAACATACAGGGTCCAAGTTCTCCCGTCGGCGACCGTCAGGGTCTCGGACTTGCCCTTGACCTCCACAAACAGCTTGGGCAGGTTGGGCTCATAGTTCTGCGCGATGCTGGCATCCGAGCACTCCCAATCGGGGATAATCTCGTAGGTGCCGGGGCCGTTGAACTTCTGGCCGGGGGCCAGCCGCCAGCTCTTGAAGGTGAAGGTCGCGGCGTTTCCATTCACCGTAACGGTGAACGTGGTCACGTTCGGGACCATGCCCGGGTTGATGGCCGTGACAGCCTTCAGCAGCTCCTCTTCGCTCCGCGCCTCCGGAGAGGTCGCCTGGATTGTGCCGGTGATAACCGTTCTGCCGGTATCCGGGTCCGTCGTCTTTGCGACAGTGCCCACAATGGTCAGGCTGGGCAGCGTCTCGGCGGGATTGACGCCCTTCTTCTCAATGGTCAGGGTACCGTCCGTCACGGTGATCGCGTAGTTCGCGTGGGTGGCGCTGCCGTGAATCTTGTACGTCCCGACGGCGTCGGTCCCGTCTCCCTTGGCGTCGCCGGAAGCCGTGGCCGTCACCGTGTCGGAGAACAGCAGGGGCTTGCCCGTAATGACGGTATCGAACTGGTAATACTTGAACGTGTCGCCATAAGCGGCCTTGTGGTCGTTCATCTTGATGGTGACAGCAAGCTTCGCGATGGTCGCGGTCTTGGCGTCGCTGTCCACGTCATACTGGCCGTCCGTGGACTTGAAGTTGATTACATAAGGCTGTTCGCCGGCGCCGGGATGCTCGCTCTCGCCCTTCACGGAGAAGGTGCCGTCAACCTTAGTGCCGTTCAGCTCGGCGGAACCGCCGCTCAGGGTCACGATCTGGCTCCAGCTGTCGCCGTAGGTCGCGTTGGGCTTAACGGCGGGAGTGGGCCAGGTGATGTTGATATCCCTCACCGTGAGGGTAATCGCCTTGCTGAGGGTACCCGTGGCGGCGGTGAGGGTAAGCGTGGCGCCTACATCGACGCTATCGGTGACGGTGACCACATTGCCGGCGACCGTCACGCCGGTGGGCGCGGTGCCGGAGGTCCAGGTTACGGTCCCCTCAAAGGGGTCGCCATACTGGTCCTTGACCTCCGCAGTGTAGGTGTAGGTATTGGTCTTTCCGGCGGTGGGCTTGATGATCGTGGCCGCGTCGCCGGTGATCTCCGCGCCGTTCTGGAAGACGGCGATGCTGCTGGCCGCAGCGGCCGCGCGGATGACACTGATGCTCGTGCTCTGCGCAGCGCCCTGGCACTTCCCGCTGATGGGAGTGGCGGTGATCTGATAGCTGCCCGCCTTCGCCGTGGGGCTGACGGTCACCGTTCCGTCCTCGCCGACCGTCACGCCGCCGTCGGCGGGGCTCACGGTCCAGGTCACGGAGGTGCTGATGTCCGCGTCCTTGGTGGACTTGGCCGTCGCCTTGACGGAGACGCTCTCCGCGCCGCCGTTGACCGTAATGCTGCCGCCCTGGGCGTTGTGCCCAACGCTGGCCAGCGTCGGAGCCGCGCCGTTGGTGATGGTAACGGTGCCGCCCACTTTGGAGATGGTAAACTCACCGTTACTGTCGTTATTGATAACCGTTCCTTCCGTAAACGTTAGCGCCGTGTCCTGGTTCTCAATGGTGTTGTCCTTGAGCTGGAACGTCAGCGTTGCAATGGGCATGGCAGCGGTAAAGCTCTTTGCCGCCGCCGCCGCATTCACAATCGCAACGACACCATCCTGATTTGCCTTAGCGGCATCTGTGGCCGTAAAGTTTCCGCCGCCGCCAATTCCCGTCTTGTCGGCCGCTTTGACAAACGCCAAAACGTTCTTATCAAAGCCGATCTTGACCGTGTAGCCTGCGGAGGCAAAGCTGCCCGTGCCCTTGGCCGCCACATCCACCGTGTACGTCTGGCCGGACCAAGACCCGTTTTCAAAAGAAACCGCCAGGTCTTCGCCCGCCGCCCCTGCCGGAATAACGGCAAGGGAACACACAATGGACAGCGCCAGGAACAGGGAAATCACTTTTTTCCATCTGCTGTTCAACTTTATCACCTCAGTTTTTCGTTAATTTCCCTCTGCGGGGAATTTCACAGTATCATCCACTGCGCGTTGGAGAATCAGTATCGCGTCTCCAGAGTTAATTCCTGTTATCCCGTTGACTTCCGCCGCGAGCTTCTGCGCCTCTGTCAGCTCCACATTACCCACAGCGTATCTCAGTACAAGAATCGCATCCGTAGAGTTGATTCTCCCATCGCTGTTCACATCCCCCAGGGTGTAGGCCGGTTTCTCCGTGTAATACACGAAGTTCCCGATATTCTGCGCATTCCGGGCGCCGACGCCGGTGGCGGCGTTGCTGGACATCCAGACCTGGTAGGTCCCGTTGGTCAGGGTCTTCGGGTAAACAACGAAGGAGACCCCGCCGGAACCAGCGGTCTTCTGGTCGATATAGACCAGATTGCTCTCCGTGGGAGCTTCCGACGCGCCGCCGGACGTGGCGAACACCACATACTCGCTGCCGGCGGACGCACCGGAGTAGGTCACGTTCAGCTTGTCGGGGTTATTCTGATCCACCGCCAGCGTGACGTTGTTCCCCGCCACGCTGGCCGCGCTCTGGATGCCGTCCGCCGCTAGGGCGGCGGTGCTCATCGCCAGGGACAGCGCCAGAACCAGGAAGCCGCATACAAACCATTTTCTCATTTCCGTTCCCTCCTTTCTCAAAGAATATCGCGATCCAGAGCGCGGGCCAGGATGGCGGACAGCTGGGCGCGGGTCACGGCCTCTCCCGGTCTCAGCGCATTTTGGCTGTTCCCCGAGAGGATCTCATGATAGACGCTCCAGTATACCGCCGGCTTGGCCCAGCTCGCGATCTGGCCGCTGTCGGTGAAAGTCCCGTCATAGACGCTGAAAAACAGCGACTCAAGCCCGGTCTGCCCCCCGGCATAGCTGAAGAGCAGCTTCACCGCCGCCTGACGGGTCAGGGCGGCGTCGGATGAAAAGGCATCCGTCTCCGTGCCGCGGAACAATCCCCGGCCATAGCCCCAGAGGATCGCGTTCCGGGTCTCCGCGTCGAATCCCTCCAGCTCCTGAAAGGACGCGCCCGCCTTCGGGTCCGGCTCCGGCCTCCCGGCCGCGCGCCAGAGAAGGCAGATCATCTCCCGCAGGGTGACGGTCCCCTCCGGGTGGAAGGCCCCGTCGGCGTCCCCGGCCAGCAGGCCCTGGAACGCCGTCTCCCTGATGGCGTCCTCCGCCCAGTGTCCCCTCGCGTCTGGAAAACTGGGCAGGCGCAGGTTCTCGGGAATGAATACCTCCAGCTCCCGGCCCTCCAGATCCGTCAGCAGCACGTCCGTCAGGGCGAAACGGGGAGCGCTCAGGTCTGTCTTCGCCTTGAATTGGAAGGTCCCCAGCACGCCCCCTCCCCGAAGAGGCTCCGTCCACGCGGCGGCGACTGCGGCTCCCTTACGGTTTGAAGCGTTCGCCGAGGTCAGCGCCCCCGCCAGCAGCGGGCCGGGCTCGGCCTTCACGCACTCCATCGCGTTTTGGTCGAACCGCAGGATAAACTGCGCGGTGTTGAATGCCGCGCCGCTGGACAGCTCCACCGTCACCTCAAAGGCCTCCCCCGCGCGGACGGTCCCGGAGGGGCCGTTGACGGAGAGGGCCGGAGCGGCGGCGGACACCGCAGGCACGGCCGCCAGAACCAGCGCGGCCGCCAGAACCAGCGCCGCGAATGGGCGTTTCAAAGTTTCCTCTCTCCTTTCTACATTATTTTGACCATTCTACCACACCCGCCCTGCGGCTTCAAGTACTTTCCTAAATTTTTACCTCTTTGTAACATTTTGTCCCCAACATTTTGTCCCTATTGTCCCTGCTCCCCCGGCAGCGGCGCATTTCCATATTTACAAAAATTTAACGTTCCCGGAAGAACAAAACAGTTGACAGGGCCGTTAGCCCTGACTATAATAAGTGACAGCTTGTCAGAAAACGACAGCCTGTCATTTTTGCTGTGAGGGATTCATATGTGTACAGAGACCTTCCTCCGGCTGCCGGAGGAGAAGCGGACCCGGTTCCTCAACGCGGCCTGGGAGGAATTCACCACCTCGCGCTTTGCGGACGCGTCCATCAACCAAATCATCAAAAAGGCCCGGATTCCCCGGGGGAGCTTTTATCAATATTTCCTGGATAAGGACGACCTGCTGGCCTACCTCCTGGAGGAAGTCCGGGGCCACGTTCAGGCGGAGTACCGCCAGGTATTGAAGGAGAACGGCGGGGACATCTTCCAGGCCCAGCTGGACTGCTTCGACCGTCTGGCCTCCGGGAATCCGCTTTGCGATCCGGTGATGGAACGCTGCGTCAAATTCATGCGGCTCAACCAGGGGATGGACATTCAAAAGCTGCTCCCCACCCGGCCGGGCCAGCGTCTGCTGGACGGCCTCTGGGACCTGATGGACCTCTCCCGCCTCCGCAGCCGGAACCCGGAGTACGTCCGCATCGTTTGCAGTCTGCTGATGGCGGCCCTGGGCAGCGCGTTTATGGACGCACTCCTCCGGCCCGAGGAACGGAGGTCCTGCCGGGAAGAGCTGGCAACAAAACTGGAAATTGTAAAAACCGGGTGCTTTTTGTAAATTTCCCCTTGACCTTCCCCCAGGCGGAAGGTGTATGGTCACAGCAGTCCCTGGAATTCGCTCCCTGAAAGCACGGATGGAGCGCCATCCTTTATACATGATAGATTATCACATCTCGACCCAAGGAGGCAGACATGAAGAAACAAATTACCGCCCTGCTGCTGGCTCTTTCGCTGGCGGTTCCGCTGGGCCTCTCCGCTTTCGCGGAAGAGCCTTCTCCGGAGAAAGACGCCCCGGACAGCCAGGAAAGCGCCGTCGCCGGCCCGGACGCGGAACCGGAGGCGGACTATGAGCCGGACCCCCTGGGACAGGTCCGCTTTTCCAGCGTGGAACAGCGCATCCGGGAGAACAACCTCCAAATCCTGGCTTTGAACGAACAGATTGCGGCCCTGGAGGAAATCGACTATGAAAAGCAGCTTGACAAGCTGCGCCGGGCTCTGAACAGCCTTGCGGGCTCGCAGTGGACCATGCTGGAAATGGGGATGGGCTCTTCCTACGCCTACGACCAGATGAACCAGTCCTACAGCGCCCTGCGGCGGCAGTTCGACGCCATCTGGGACGGCGACCTCCAGGAGGACAACGCCGGAATCGTCCGCCAGCTGAAAAACCTGGAGGACCAGATCGCCCTGGGAGGCGAAACCATGTACATGGCAATTCTGGCCATGGAATCCCAGGAGGACGGGCTGGAACGCCAGCTGGCCGCCCTGGACCGCCAGCTGGAGGAGCTGCGCCTGCGCCACAAGCTGGGGCAGATTTCTACCCTGACCCTCACCGAGGCGGAGGCCGGGCGGGCCTCTCTCGCCAGCGGCCTGGAAACCCTGCGGATGAACATTCGCGTATACAAGGCCCAGCTGGAAACGCTGCTGGGGGCGGAGCAGACCGGAAGCATTCAGCTTGGAGGCGTGCCCCAGGTGACGGCGAAGCAGCTTTCAGACATGGACCTGGAAGCGGGCCTGGCCTCCGCCAAGGAGGCAAGCTATGAGCTTTTCGACGCGAAGCGCACTCTGAAGGACACCCAGGACGCATACCACGGCATCGGGGATTATACCCCCACCCTGAACGCGGAGCACGGCTGGCCCGCGGCAAAGTATACATATAATAACACCGTTCAGAACTACGAGATGAAATTCCGGACCCTCTACGCTCAAGTAAAGGATTACAAGCAGATTCTGGAGGCGTCAAAAGTAAGCGCGTCCAGCAAGGAAGCGTCTTACGCCGCCGCAGAGCTGAAATACCGGCAGGGGAACATCTCCAAAAACACCCTCCTTACCGCAGAGGACGAGCTGACGGCCGCGAAGGAGGCGGTGCGGTCCGCTGAAAACGATTTGTTCACCGCCTATAACAATTACTGCTGGGCCGTAAAAACCGGCATTTTGAATTGATACTAATTTTCCATAGAAAGCAGGCTTTCTATGGAAAACGGCGCCGCCATAAGCGCCCCGAAGCGTTCCATCGTTCAAAATAACATCTCAGGAGGAGCCATATGAGAAAACAAAGAATCCTGGCGGCAGGGCTTGCCGCCGTGCTGGCGCTGTCCCTGGCCGCCTGCGGCGGCGGGACGGACGAGACGCCGGAGGAAGAAGAATCCAACCCCGGCGTGGCCGTCCAGGTAGAGGAGATCGGGGCGGACACCATTTACACGGAAAACACCGTCTCCGGCCAGATCGTCACGGAGGAGCAGACCACCGTCATGGCCGCCATCAACGCCAAATGCGAGGCGGTGTACTTTGAGGCGGGGGACGAAATCAAGGCGGGCCAGGCCATCTGCAAGGTGGACCTGGACAGCACGCTGACCTCTTACGGCGCGGTGGACATCAGTTACCAGTCCGCGATTCAGAGCTATAACGACCAGGCGGCGGTCTTCGAAAAGCAGATCGCCCTGCTGGAGAAGAACGTCAGCGACCTGAAGGAGCTTTTTGAGATCGGCGCGGCCTCTCAGGCGGAGATTGACCAGGCGGAGCTGCAATTGGAAACCACCGTCGCCACAAAAAACTCCACCCTCTCCCAGCTGGAAGCGGGAATGCAGAACTATAAATCCAACCTGGAGCAGATTTCCAGCTCCCTGGAAAACATTGATTCCCGGGGCAACATCCTCTCCCCCGTTTCCGGCACCATCCTGACGCTGAACGCGGTGAAGGGCGGCTTTGTGTCCACCGCGGCCCCGGTGGCGGTCATCGACGGCGTGGACCAGCTCAAACTGGCGGTCCAGGTTTCCGAGGCCCTGATGCCCAAGCTGGCCGCCGGGGATACCGCCAGCGTGACGGTCAGCGCCGCAGGCCAGGCCTTTGAAGCTCCCATCCGTTCCATCGACCGCTCCGCGAACCCCCAGACCAAGCTCTACGCCGTGACGCTGGGCCTTCCGGCGGAGACAGAGGGGCTGACGGCGGGCATGTTCGCCGACGTGACCTTCCACACCGACGTGTCCGAGAACACCATCGTGGCGCCCACCGAGGCGGTGCTGACCCGGGGCGAGACCCAGTACGTCTTCGTGGTGGAGAACGATACCGCCAAATACGTGGAGGTCTCCACCGGCCTCACCGGCAACGGCGTGACGGAGATCCTCACCGGCCTTTCCGCCGGGCAGAAGCTGGTCACCGTGGGCCAGGCCTACCTGAACGACGGCGACCCGGTCCGCATCGTCTCCGGCGGGGACGCTCCGGCGGAAGCCCCGGCGGAAGCCCCGGCGGAGGATACGCCGGAAGCCGGTGAAGCCGCCCCTGAGGACGGAGCGTCCGGGGAGGAATAACATGAGTATCGCCAGAGCAAGCATCCAGCACAAGGTGGCGACCATCCTGGCCAGCATCCTGATCTGCGTCTTCGGCCTGATGTTCGCCACGCAGCTCCAGATGGCCCTGATGCCGGAGATGGAGATGCCCATGGCCGTGGTGGCCTGCTACTACACCGGGGCCAGCCCCAGCGACATTGAGGAGCTGGTCACCCGGCCCCTGGAGGGAGCCATCATGTCCGTCCCCGGCGTGGACACGATTTCCTCCACCTCCTCCGACGGCGTGAGCCAGATTCAAATTACTTACGTGGACGGCACGGACCTGGACATCGCCGCCACGAAGCTCCGGGAGCAGTTCGACATGGTGAGCCTCCCGGAGGACGCCATGGACCCGGTCATCATCAACATGAACCTCAGCGCCCTGATGCCCACGGCCATGATCGCCCTGGTGGGCGAGGACCTGAGCCAGCTCCAGACTCTGGCGGAGGACCTGGTGGTCCCCGCTCTGGAGCGCATCAACGGCGTGGCCCAGGTGACGGTGAACGGCGGCGTGGAGCAGCAGATCGCCGTGGAGCTGGACCCCACCCGGACGGCGGGCTATGGCCTGAGCGCCTCCTACGTGTCCCAGTTCCTGGCGGGTCAGAACCTCATCTACCCCGGCGGGAGCCTGGAAAACGGGTCCAAGAAGCTGACCGTCTCCACCGACGCCAAGTTCCAGACGGTGGACGACGTGCGGAACATGATCCTCTCCCTCCCCACCGGCGGCACGGTGCGTCTGGGCGAAGTAGCCAACGTCACCCTGGAGGACAAGGACATGGACGCCATGGCAAAGTCCGGCGAGTCCGCCTGCGTGGTGCTCCAGGTCTCCAAGCAGTCCGCCGCCAACGAGGTCTACGTCTCCGAGCAGGTGGTGAAGCGGCTGGACAGCCTGAAGGCCGATAATCCCAGCCTCCATTGGTCCGCGCCGTACCTGGCCAGCGATTACATCAACCAGACGGTGGACGCCGCCTATCAGAACATCCTCCAGGGCGTGCTGCTGGCGGCCCTTGTGGTGCTGCTGTTCCTCCGCCGGGGCGGAGCCACGCTGACCATCGCCGTGTCCATGCCCATCTGCATCCTGACGGTGTTCGTGCTGATGCGGGCCTTTGACCTGACGCTGAACATGATGTCCCTGGGCGGCATCGCCATGGGCGTTGGCATGATTGTGGACAACTCCATCGTGGTCCTGGAGAACATCTACCGCTTCTCCGCCGAGGGCCGCAGCCGGGCGGACGCCTGCATCGAGGGCACGAAGGAGGTCACCTCCTCCGTCCTGGCCTCCACCCTCACCACCGAGGCGGTCTTTGTCCCCCTGGCCCTCACCGGGGGCATGGCGGGGATGATGTTCAAGGACTTCTGCCTTACCATCGCGTCCCTCATCTTCGCCTCCCTGGTCATTTCCCTGACCCTGGTGCCCCTCCTCTGCTATTTCACCCTGGACGAGGAGAAGGTGCGCCGCCGCCAGGAGCGGCAGGCCGGGAAGCAGCCCGGGCCCCTGAAGCGGCTGACCGGGAAGATCAGCGGCCTCTACCTGAAAATCCTGAGCTTCTTTGTCCATCACCTGTTTTTGGGCATGGCGGCCTCCTTCGGCCTGGTGGTGCTCTTCGGCGTCACCCTGGTGAACACCAAGATGGTCCTCATTCCCGACATGGACCAGGGGCAGATTACCGTCAACATCGGAATGCCCATCGGGTCTCAGCTGAACGAGACCTCCGTCATCGCCGGCCGGGTGTCCGCCATCACGGAGGAGACGGTCCCGGAGATTGAGGAGATGTTCTACATCGCCTCCGACGAGTCCGTCACCATGATGCTGGACATCGGCTCCAAGTCCCAGCGCCAGCGGAGCAGCAACGAGATTGCCCAGGCCCTCCGGGCGGCTGTGCGGGACGTGGCGGGCTGTGAGATTACCGTCTCCGCCTCCGATTCCAGCGCCATGATGGGCGGCGGAGGGGATATCGCGGTCAACATCGAGGGCGACGATTACGACATCCTGGAATTCCTGGCGAACGACCTGATTTCCCAGATCGAGGCCCTGCCCGACGCGGTGAACGTGAAGAGCTCCCTCTCCGACGAGGTGCCCCAGGTAAAAGTCACCGTGAACCGGGAGGCCGCCGCCCAATACGGCCTCACCGCCGCCTCCATCGGCCAGGCGGTCCGGTCGGAGCTCACCGGCTCCACCGCCACCAAGGTCACCATCAACAGCCGCGAGCTGAACGTAGTGGTCCGGGGCGGCGGCGCGGCGGCAAAAAGCCTGGACGCGCTGAAGTCCATGGGCGTGCCCTCCGCCATGGGCGGCACGGTGCCCCTGGGCTCCGTGGCCAGCGTCTCCATTGAACAGGCCCCCCAGACCATCGTCCGGGCCAACCAGACCCGGCAGGTGACCATCTCCGGCGATTCCGTCAGCGGCGACACCGCCGCCATGACCGCCGCCGTCTGGGAGATTCTGAATAACTACACCTTCCCCCAGGGCTACGCCGTGGAGACCGACGGCTCCTATGAGACCATGATGGAGAGCTTCGGAGACCTGCTCATCGCCCTGGCGGCGGCGCTGCTGCTGGTGTACTTCGTCCTGGCGGTGCAGTTCGAGAGCTTCCTCATGCCCGTTATGGTCATGCTGATCCTCCCGGTGGCCTTTACCGGGTCCCTGTTCGGCCTCCCGGTGACGGGACGGGACCTCTCCATGCTGTCCCTGGTCTCCATCATCATGCTGGCGGGCACGGTGGTCAACTCCTCCATCATCCTGGTGGAGTACGTCAAGATCCGCCGGGCCCGGGGCGAGGACCGGGAGACCGCCATCCTCCACGCCTGCCCCCTGCGGGTGCGGCCCATTTTGATGACCGCCCTGACCACCATCCTCGCCATGGTGCCCATGGCGATGGGCATTGGAGAAACCAACGAGATGATGTCCGATATGGGCATCACCATGATCGCGGGCATGGTGATTTCCACCATCGTGACCCTGGTGTTCACGCCGGTGTACTACTCCGTCATTGACAACCTGAGCCATATCTTCCGGCGGAAGAACAAAAGCTCTCCGGGGAAGCCCCGAAAACGCCTCTTTGGGCGCAAAGGCGCGGCGTCCGCCCCAGCCTCCGGAGTTCCTGAACCCTCCGCCTCCGGGGCGGAGGCTCTCCCCGCGGAAACCACCTGACAGCGAAACAAATCCCCCGGCATGGAGGTGTTCCATGCCGGGGGATTTTTCCGCTTTTGTCCGTCACGCCTGGGGAATCACGACTGCCGGACACACCGGCGCACCGTTTTCGTCCAGGAAATACAGCGTCCAGCCCGCCGCCAGCTTCCGGTTTACCGTGACGGCATCCCCCAGCAGCTTTCCAGGGGCCAGCTCTTCAAGCCGCTCCCCGCTGAAAGCGGCGGCAAAAACGGTTTTGCACTCCTTCAGCGTGCCATCCGGGTCAGAGAGGATGACGGCAGAGGACTCCCCCGACGTCCAGCCCAGCACAGCCGGAGGCACGGCGGCTTTCTCCATCCAGTGGGCATACAGCGTCTGCTTCCCCGCGTACTTCACCGTGTCAAGGGCCATAATCCGGTTTCCTCCCTCGGCGGCGGTAAACCAGCCGTCAAAGATATATCCGGCCCGCTCGGGAACCGGCAGCGTTCCGTAGGGCTCCCCCACCTCAATGACCGCCCCAGAGGGGTTCACCGTGCCGCCGGCGGCGTCAAAGAGAATCTCGCACGTCTGGGGGACCACCGTCACCTCGCAACAGGCCGATTTCCCCTCATTCCGCGTCCGAACCCTGATTTCCGTCGTACCGGGCGACACTCCCTGCACGCGGCCGTCATTGCTCACCTCCGCCACAGACGCATCCGCACTGGAGTAAATCCAGGAGCCATAGTCCGCCCCTGCGGGCGAAACCGTGGGCGTGAGATACCGGCCCTCCCCCACCATCAGCGTCATGCTGCGGGGGGAGACGGACGCGCCTGTGGGGAGAGGCGGAAGCACCGTGACCCTCACGTCTTGGATGCGGCTCACCGTCATGCCGCTGGACAGCTTTTCCGTATAATGGTGGGTCAGAATTGCCGTTATGCCGCCTGTGACGGACTTTGCCCTGGCCGTACAGGAATACCCGCTTCCCGAGACGCTTACGGCCGGGCTGTTGCTGGTCCAATAGCCGTTATTGGTCCCCGCCGTCGTGATGGGGGCATAGATCGTCCGCTCCTCTCCCACCCGCATGGTTACCTCGCTGGGTCCTCCCGCCCTGGCGGGCGGCGTTTGAACCAGCATGGCGCAGAGAATCAGCAGGGGAAAAAACAATTTCCATTTTTCCGCTTTCAAGGTTATTTCCTCCTTACTATCAATATCCTGCCTGTAATACTAGCGCATCCAGGCCTGTTTGTCCAGGCCGCTTTGTTCCCTCCTCTCCCATGCGGCGCCGGAAAATTTTTAGACGCCGCATAATTCGACAGGTTTCTACAAGCGCGGTGGAGTATGCTTATGTTGAGAACCGTCGAAAATCCTCGAATACCCGGGCCGGCTCTCCAATTCACCAGAAAAGCGAGGCTGAGCAAACATGGAAGCAACCGTACAAAGTCAAAGCAAATGGAAAAAGCGTTTTCTGCCCATCGCCATGGCATGCCTGCTGTCAGCCGCCGGGGTCTTCCTGGCCCTGCGGACTCCCGGGGACGACTCCCTGGAGCTGGCCGACAACGCAACCATGGGCATTCTGCCCGGCATCGACATTGCGCAGCGCCAGGCGGAGCTCCAGCAGCAGCTGGACGAGAGCATGATCTCCTTCTCCGTTAACACCAGCCCGGTCTTTGAGACCGGAGGCTCCGAGGGAAACCTGATGCTGGAAAACCCGGCAAACAACGCCAAGCTCCTGGTGGTGGAAATCTACTCCAACGACACGGAGGAGCTGATTTACCAGTCAAAGGCGCTGCCCGCGGGCTCCTATATTGAAAACGCCCGTCTGGACAAAGTGCTGGAACCAGGGAGTTATCCCGCCACGGCCTATTTCAAGGCCTACCGGGAGACGGATCACTCCTATATCGGACAGGTAGGAGCGGATATCACCATTTCCGTGCTTACATAACTTCCGGCCCCCTTCACAGATACAAACCGCCAGAAAAGGAGTCTGCTTTATGAAAAGAAAAAATCTTCTCCGCTTTTTAGCCGTTGTGCTGATAATGGGCCTTTTCACGGTCAACGCCTATGCGGCGGGGTCCTATCAGGACAAGGACATCCCCATCGGCTCTTCCAGCGAGGTGCTGATGGTCGGGGAAATTGAGCCCACGATTATGTCTGTCACCATACCCTCTTACGTCCCCTTCCACATCAGCCGCTCCATTGAAACGGAAAACAAGGTGATCTCTCCCCGCATCACCATGATCAGCCACTCCGGCGTTCCCGTAAGTGTGGACGTTGTGTACACCAACGTAAACCTCAGCAATCTACAGGGAACCACCTGGGGCAGCGACCGCTATGTGAGCGACAATCAGATTGCCATCGGCTTCCAGGCCGAAACCCTGGCAAACCAGATGCCCGCCTCACTGGACCAGACCAAGTGGCTCCTGGCCAATACCTACCAGTACCTGAACATTGCGAGCCTGAACGCCTACGGCAGCTCCTCGATATACGTCGTAGGTACGCTGGGCAGCGCCGTTCCGGAGGACAGCTCCTTCACCGTCACCCCCACCTTCGTTGTCAGCCGGGCATAAGGTTTCTTTGCGGCGGCATACGCCCCGCCTTATCCCCTCCCTGCGCAGGCAAGCCCTGACAGCCGCTACAACTTTGTATCTGTGGAATATGGCAGACAGCCGGGAGAACGCACTCCCGGCTGTCTTTACGCCTGTCAGCGGGGCAGCGCCCTCTCCCAAACGCCATGGTAGGGATACACTCCGTGAAACCCCTCCCGGGCCGCGAACAGGAAATACGCCAGGGCTCCGGCGGCCAGCAAGGCCGTCCGGCCTTTGGGGGAAATCCGGCGCCCCTCTCCCAGCGCCGCCTCCGGCAGAGACAGCAGGGAGAAAAAAGCCGTGTAGATGGAAAACCGTTCCAGAATAAAATGCCGGGTGATAAACAGCTGAAGCAGCAAAGAGTAAAACGCGCAGTTGGCCAGAACCGGGGATTTCCCGGGCTCCCGGGCCGCCTGTTTTATCAGCGGCAGCGTGTAGAGAAACAGGCACAGGGGAAACAGCATATAAACAAAGCTGTTGCTCTGCCAGTACCTTCCCCCGATGTAACCCCGGTACGCAGGAAAGAAGGAAAGCGCCGCATTCATCAGCGGGTCCAGCAAGACATAGGCGCTTCCGGCAAGCAGGGCGGAAATACCGTAATGAACCTTGGAAACCCGGAGGGTAAGCAGAAAATAAAGGGGAATCATAACCAGGGCCGTCCGGTGGAAGCACCCGGCCAGCAGCACCACGCCGCAGAAGGGCAGAAACCGCCGGGATTTTAAAAAGGGGTATGTCCACAGCACCACGGCGGCGGCCAGCGCCTGCCGCAGAAGGTTCATGCTTAAAGCAAGGTATTGCAGGGTGACGAACAGGTAAACGCTCATCCAAGGGGAGGGGGAATAGCGTTCGATCCAGGCAAACACCAGGGCTGTCAGAATAAAATGAAACAGAAACAGAAAAGCCCGGTAACCGCCTCCCAGAAGCGCCGCCGCCACATTAAGGAGAACATAGCCGGATTCCAGCCTACCCTCTTGCAGCAAAACCGAGGGCCCGGCGGCGGCAATCGTCCTAAATATGGTCTCATAAGAGCGGTAGTCAAAGCCCGTCACATAGCGCAAGGAGGCCAGGAGCCAGCAGCAAAGGCCGGCTGCCAGCAGAAAGCCCCTCCGGTACTGGGGACGCCGGGCCAGCAGCGGACCTCCGGCCAGGGCCGCCCCGGCAGCGGTATAATACAACAGCATAGCTTTCCCCCCTTTTCGCGCTTCTTCCCTCCGTACTTTCATTTTACCTTCTTTTTCTTTCCAATTCAAGAAGAATTTCCGTCTTAGCTCCTTGATGTTCCTTGTTGTTCCCCTGCCGGAGAGCTTGCGGTTTTTTAGAAAGAAGGGCGGCATGACTGTGGCCATGCCGCCCCTCAAAGGCACTTTTCCCGTATTGCAGCTCCCCCTCAGGAGCTTTAAAGCGTATCAGCGCCCAACTTCAATCACCCGGACCACACCGTCGCCGCTGGTGTAGAGGTCCGCCTTTTGTCCGTACGCGTGGGCCGCATCCAGCGTCATCCAATTCTTGGTATCCCGGTTGTAGCAGGACACCGTGTCGGGAACCGTATAGGTACGCCCATTCACCGTGACGGCGGTCTTGCCTGTCCAGGCGGTGTTGGGCACGTCCGCCAGCTTCGTCAGCTTGCTCACACTGGTGAAGGCCTCGCCGGAGAGGCTGGCGGATACCGCCACGTAGTCGCCGCTGTAAATCTCGTCGTTCAGGGGGAAGGGCCCCAGATGGCTCCGCCCGTTCTCCACCTCCAGGTAATAGGTCCGGCCTCCGGCCTCTCCGTTGGACTTCGACGTCACGGCGGCCCGGCCGTAGAGGACCGTATTCCTGCTGTAGCTGCTGCCCAAGACCACCACGTCCACGTTCCCCGCCCAGTTCTTCCGGGCGTAGCTGACCTGGTCCGCCGGCACCACGCCGGGGAGGTCGCTGAGATTTACCGTTTTGAGCCCATCCGCGCCGTACTCGTAAACCGTCACGCTGGCGGCAAGGTTCACCGTGCCCAGCCGCCGGGCCGTCAGGTTCAGCTCGCCCCGGACGTCGCTGCCGCCCTGGCGCACCAGCCGGAGGACGCCCCGCTCCTCGGAGATGACCCGGACCAGCTCTCCGGCGTTAGCGGCAGCCTCGTCGGCTTTTCCCTTGACCCTCAGGCCGCACAGCAGGTCCACCTCGGCGGAGCCGCCGGAGCAGGACTTCACCACGCCCAGATTCGCCTGTCCGTTCTCCGCCCTCACGGCTCCGGCCACCTGGTTATCCTCTGTCAAAAGGAGCGTAACCTGGTCGCCGGGGGTAAAGGCGGCCACGCTGGCCTGGGCCGTGGTCAGCACCGGAAGCTCACAGCCCATCACCGTGATAAAGGCCGCCTCCGACGGGCTGGGACGGCAGTCCTCATAAACTCCCGTCAGTTTTGTGTCGCTGACCCGGACGCTGTTGGTAGCGCCGGAGTAAACTGCAACGTCGTACGCCATGAGGTCCCGTGCGGTCGCGGGGTTTCCGTTTTTATAAATTGTATATCCACCCGCGCCGCCGGTCAGGGAGTCGAAGCCCGCAACGGAGCCGTTTTTATACACGACCACGGCCTCGTTGGAGGACGTCCCGCCGCCAGCCACGATGTAAGCCACGTTCCCCGCCTTGTTCAGATACAGCGTCAGGGACGTGCCGGGGTTCAGCCAGGAGTAGACCGAGCTCCACGCCTGCTGCTTCCCGTTGTAATAAACGCCGGTTTCATTTTCTACAGAGTAGCGCATGCCGGTTGTATCGGTGAGCTGCAGGGCTCCCGCTCCGGCCAGGACTACCGTCCGGCTTCCGGTGTCGCCGGGCAGGAAGGTCACGGCCTTGCCGTTTTTCAGCACCAGCGTACCCCAAAAGCCGTTCAGTACGCCGCTGGACTGCTTTTCCTCCCTAAGCTGATAGACCTCGCCGGAGGCCAGCTGGAGCGCATTCTTCTTTCCGTCCGCTCCGGTGGAGGAAGAGGAGACCAGAACTACATCCTCCTTGGCCTCCATGCCGATTTTGGAGAGATACGTTCCCTCTTTTCCGCCGTTCTCCCCTACGCAGTCGGCCTTCAGGAGGTTCATGAACATTCTGGCCGCCTGGCCGCGGGTGACAACCGCGTTCCCGTCGGAGGCGCCGACGCCGTCCATCAGTCCCGCCCGCGAGGCGGCGGCCACATAGCTTTTGGGCCAAACGCCCCCGATGCTCTTGTCCTGATACCCCAGAATGCGGAGCAGGATTGTCGCCGCCTGTCCCAGAGTCACCGGCTTATCGGGGTAAAACTTACCGTCGGAATAACCTGAGATAATGTTCTTTCCCTTGGAGGCCATATTGATGTACGCCGACGCCCAGTGAGAGGGCTTCACGTCCGGATAGACCGTCACCGTGTTATAGAGCCCCAGCTCCCCCTCGCCGTCCATGGCGCAGACCGCCATCTTGCAGAACTGGGCCCGGGTCAGCCGGGCGCCGGGCCGGAAGCCGCCGTCGCTGTAGCCGTCCATCACGCCCATGAGCCGCAGGGCCTCCGCAGCGATGATGTCGGAGCGGTCGGTGAGATCGGAAAAGCCCGCCGCCTCCGCGGCCGAGGCGGGCGGTACAAACAGCGCCGACGCCAATGCCAGCGCCAGGAACAGGGACAGGATTTTTTTCATGGTCGGTTTTCCTCCTATATGGGTCCTCTTGTGAAAGCTGTATGGTTCATGTTAGTACAGTCCGCCGGGTAAAACAACAACAAAACGGTTACAGTTTTCACCCGGCTCCCCTCTTACCCGCCGGCGGTCAGAGCCGGAGCCAAGGGCCGGAGGGTCCCCTCCTCCAGGCAGAACAGCTTTGCCGTCTCCCCTTTTACGGTGAATTCCTCCATGGCGGTTTCCCCGGCGGAAAGCGTGAGGGGAACGCTCTGAACATCCGCCGGCCTGCCGCCGGAGTATCCAGCCGCCCAAAGGCTTCCGGAAACCGGCCCGGCGGCGTCCAGCCGGACTAAGAGGCAAACCCTGCCGTCCCGGACGCTCTCCCCGGCCTTTGTCATCCGCAGCCCGGTGCCCAGAAGCTTGTCTGCGGCTTCCTGGACAGTCTGGCCGCTGCTGACGCTCTTCCCGTACCAAAGGATGTACGGCTTGCCGTTTTCACGGCCAGCCAGCAGCACAAACGCCGTTCCCACACTGGTTCCGTCCAGCACCAGATTCACATATTTCCATGCCTGGACCCCGTTCATATCGTAGTAAACCTTTGGAAACCTTCCGTGCATATAATTTTCGGCAAAGCTCTGCGTTTCCTCCCGCCCCTGGAAGGACACCGCCACAACATTCACCCTCGGGTCATCCATCAGCGGGCAATTCGTAATGGTTGTAAAGAGGTTTTGGCAGTTCCAGCACCCGTTTTTGAAGAAAATCAACGCCGTCAAGCCGCCCTCGGGTATGTCGTAGCCAAAGTTCTCCGCCTCGGTTCCGTCTCCCCAAAGGTCATACACAGGTCCCCCCGACACGGTGTCCTCAATGCGGACAAACTCCGTCACAGCCGCCGCCCGGGCTGGAACTGGGGCCAAGGCCAGGACAAAAAGCACCGCTGTCAAGGCTGCGGACGCCTGCTTTAAAACCTCTTTCATCTTCATACGCTTCTCCTCGCTTCTCCGCCGGAGCGGTTTTGGTTTTCCTTTTTTATTTTACAGGAAAGTTTCGGAAAATGCAACAGGAAACTACTGTAACGGGGATTGTTACAGAAATTTGTAACATAGTTTTTCCTTGACACCACCGGAAGGCCACGGTAAAATACAAGAGTAAGCATGGTTTGCATCCGCCTTTTGGCGGGACGCTTGGAATCTTATCCGGAAAGGTACGAAATGATAAGGAAATGGATTGCGGGGCCGCTGCTGGCCCTGCTGGCGGCGCTCTGCCTGCCGCCCGCCCCGGCGCTGGCGGCGGAGCAGCCGCCGGACGCGGCAGAAACCGTGGTTTCCGTCTGGTCTCCTAAGGAGGCCGGCGCGGACAGCCAAGAGCTTTTTGCCGCTTACGTGATGCAGCAATTTTACGGGAGCTCCGCCAAGGCCGCCCGGGACCCGGAGGGCGACCGCCTGACGGGCCTTGACCAAAAGCTCTACGACGCTTTGAAGGGCCTTTTGATGGACGCGGCGGCGTCCGGCGGAAGCACGGACTTTACCATTCCCCTTTCCCGGCTGGTCCCCAAAACCTCCTGGACCGCCGAGGATCTGGACGGCCGCCCCGTTCTGGAGGAGGGCGGGGTCAGCCCCCAGGCCGCCGCTGCGGTAAACGGCGTCGCCGGATTCAATGCCGGAGAGGTTTTCCAGTCCCTGCTGGCGGACCTGGGCCCCGGGCTCTATTGGCTTGACCGGTCCGCTCCCATCGCCTACGCCGTCCCCGCCCTCCGGGCCGTCCCGGAGACGGAGGAGGCCCCGGCTTCCGTCCTTTTGGAGGGCGATTTTCACTTTACCTTCTCCGCCGCCCCGGAGTACCGGGGCGAGGATGCCGCAGCGGTGAGAGAGGACGTGTCCGCCGTCGGCACGGCGGTCCGAAATGCCCAGGCCATTGCCGCCGCACACAGGGATGAGTCCGACCATCAAAAGCTCCTGTCCTTCCAGGAAGAGCTCCGGGCCCTGGCGGGCCCCGGCGGCAGGGCAGAGCCCGGCGGCGCGTTCGGCGATCCCTGGCAGATGGTCCGGGCGCTGGACGGCGACCCCGGGACGGATGCGTCGGGCGAGGGCTGGGCTAAGGCGTTCCAGTACCTGTGCGGCTTGTCCGGCCTTCAAGACGCGAAATGCTATACGGTAAGCGGGCTGATGCAGGAAAACGACTCCATCCCCACTCCCCATATGTGGAACATCGTCTGCATAGGCGGAGAAAGCTATCTGGCGGATCTGGCCGCCTCTCTGGACGGCGGCCCCGGGCGGGACGGCGGGCTGTTCCTGGCGGGAGCCGGGGTCTACCGGGCGACCGACCCGGCGGGATATCAGGTTCTTCTCCCCTCTGGTTCCGTCCTCTATTGGTATGAAAACGGCGAACTGGACCTTTTGGGCCAGGAGGTTTTATCCCTGGCTGAAACGGATTACAGTCCGAACGCAGGCGGCGCGGACGGCCGGCCGGAGGAAATCCGGCTGGCCGCCGGCGCCGTTAAAAGCGCCGCCTGTCTGCTGGCCGCCTTTTACAGCGGGAATCCCCGCTTTCTGGAGGCCGCACTCCGTTCCTATCCGGCCCCTGCGGCGGTTTTACTCCAGACCTGATGATATAGTCAGCACACTTGAAAATCGGTAAATACCGATTTTCGACAGCGGCAGAGCCGCTGTCGGGCAAAGCCCGTGCGCTGACTATGAAGTCTGACGCGAGGCCGCTATGCGGCCTGTGCGGCGAATCTTCACCGCACAAGTTGAAAAGAAGTCTTTACTTCTTTTCAACTGCGTCAACTATAAAAAGCCTGCGGGAAACCCGCAGGCTTTTTTTTATCCCCATTTCGCCAGGGGAACCAGTCCTCCGTCTTCCAAGAGAAATACCTTGCAGCTGTCTTCCATTTCATCCGTCATGAACACCAGAGGGTCCATGGGATAGCTGTGCAGGCCCGGCTCCACCTGGAGCTTCGCCTCCTGGAAATCCATCATACGCCCCCCTTTGTAAATGGCGGCGCCGACAACGACGGTTCCGGCCGGGCCGATGTTGTCCAGCTCCGGCGTAAGGTACAGCAGAATTCTGTCCCTCTCAGGCTTGCGGACATAGTTCCACTTCACCACTTTTTGAATCACCGGCCTGACCGGGCCCACGCTTCCGTAAAGAATCACGGCGGAATCTTCAAAGGGGCTGGCGCCTGTCTTAATCTGGTTCCACTCATCCTCTGTCCCGGCGTAATGAACCACCATGTTTTTTGCGCCGGCCCCGGAAAAGGCGCCGGTTTCAATCCTCGTCACGCTCTTGGGTATCACCACAAGCGTAAGATGGCTTCCGGTGGAAAAGGCCGATTCCCCCACGGTCTGGACGCCGTCCTCCAGCGTCACGGAGCTGATATTGACGCATGAAGTGAACATATTTCCGGGAACCTCCTTCAGGCTCCCGGGAATGACTACGGAGGTCAGTTTTGTGCAGTCGCCAAACGCTGCCATGCCAACGCTTGTCAGGCTGTCGGGCAGGGTTACGGAAGACAGGGTCCCGCACCCCCAAAAGGCTCTGTCCCCGATGGTCTCCACACGCCCCAGCTCCAGCCGGGTCAGCCCGGAGCATCCGTCGAAGGCATGGGCTCCCACCGCCTCGACACTCTGGGGCAGTGCCGCCTCCGCCAGGGCCGCGCAGTCCATAAACGCCTCGTCCCCAATGGAAACCACGCCCTCCGGGATATCCACCCCGGTCAGTCCCCCGCAGCTAATAAACGCCGAGGCGGCAATGGTTTTCGTACCCTCGGGAATGATGAAGCGTCCCTTTTTCCCCGGGGGGCACAGCGTCAGCCCGCTCCCGTCTCTGCTGAACACCACGCCGTTTATGGATTGGTAGGCCGTGCTTCCGGCGGCGACTTTAATATTATTTAAATAGGTGTTGTTGTACAGCGCTCTGAGCCCCATATCCTGCAAGCTGGCGGGAAGGGTCAGCTCCTCCAGGCCGCAGTTCAGGAACGCATCGTCCCCGATGGTCTCCACGCCCTCCCGCAGCGTCACCCTCGACAGCGATGAGCAGCCGGTGAAGGCCCTCGGGCCAATGTCCCTGGCGGCGATATCCGCCTCCCGCAGGCCCGTGCAGCCCCCAAACGCGCCATGATATACCCTTTCCCCCTCCTCCTGGGGAGTGGAGAGGGAAACGACGCTGGCGGGGATCGTCACAGAAGTAAGACTGACGCACCCACGGAACGCGCCGTCCAGGATGGCGGTGACACTCTCGGGGATCTCCACCGCCTGAAGCTCTTTATATTCCGCGAACACATGGTAGGTCAGCTCCGTGACCCCGGAGCCGATCACGATTTTCCTGACGGAATCCCGGTAACGAAGCCACTCCGCCCCGCCGTTCGGCTCCTCCGGGGGGATAACCCCCTTCCCCTCAAAGGTCAGCGTCCCCTCGCTGTCCAGCGTCCAGGTCCCGCCGTATCCGGGCCTGAGCTTATAGTCCGTCCAGCTGCCTGACGCCGCCTCCGCCGCCAGGGCCGTTCCGCAAAGCAGAACCAGGGAAAGAGCCAGTCCCAATGACAGCGATAAACCCAGCCGCCAGTTTTTCATAACCATTCTCTCCTTTTCTATTCAGCTGTTCCTTCCATTCCATTCCATTCCATACATATGGAATGGAATGGAACCCTAGGGGCCCCTAGGGTTCTTCGGTTTCTCCCTGAGTCCGCCCGGCCGGAGCCGGTCCCGGACCCTTTTGGATGGAAACGCTTGGATTTTTAACCTGATTCTATCATAACAGTCCTCGTTCCGCAAGGGGAATCGTCAAATTTCCCCTTGACGGCGGGACATTATGATGTCATACTGTCTCATATCGAATGATGTCAAAATGTCGGATTATAGGAGGATTTGCCGATGGAAGGCGAAAAAAAGGTAAAGCTGCTGGTTTACGCCACGGAGGACCAGCGGACCCGCATTAAAATGACCGCCGCCAAGCTCCAGATGAGCATGAGCCAGCTCATTCTGGACAGCGTGCTGGAGCAGGTCAGCAGCATCGAGGCCCTGGAGCGAAAGGAGGACCGCGCATGAAAACCGTCGCCATCATGAACCAGAAGGGCGGCACGGGAAAAACCACCTCCGCCATCAACCTGGCCGGGGAGCTGGCGGCCCGGCGGGAACGGGTCCTTCTGGTGGACACCGACACCCAGGGCAACGCCACCAGCAACCTGCATCTGACCGAGGTCCCCGCCGCCACCCTGACGGACGTGATCTGCGGAAAGGGCCCCTCCTTGGCGGACGCCGTCTGCCGCACCTCCGTGGAGGGGCTGGACCTCATCCGGGGCGGCACCCTGCTGGCCCCGGCCCTGGTCGCCATGCAGGAGCTGCGCTTCGGGCGGGACACCGTGCTGCGCCGCCTCCTGCCCCAGATCCCGGATACTTACGGTTACGTCTTCTTCGACTGCTCCCCCTCCCTGGAATCCCTGTTCAACATCAACGTGCTGATGGCCGTCCAGTACATCCTCATTCCCATCAAGGTGGACAAGAACTCCATTGAGGGCTATGACGTAATGCTGGAGACCGTGCGGGAGGTCCGGGCGGGGGGGAATCCGGACCTCCGGGCCCTGGGTATCTTTATGACCGCCGTGGAAACCGGGTCCAGCCTGGACCGGGAGATGATCGCGAACCTTCCGGCCCTGCTGCCGGAGCTGGCTTTCAAAGCCTACATACGAAAGAACATCGACGTAAAAAAGGCCCCCATTGCCCTTTTGCCCCTGCGGCAGTATTCCCCCCGCTGTTCCGCCGCCCAGGATTACGCCGCCCTGGCGGACGAGATGCTGGCGAGAATGGGGGGCTGAGGCATGGCAAAAAAGACCGCCTCCATTTTTTCCACCCTGCAGAAAACCGCGGAGAACGCCGCCGCCGTCAACAGCGAGCTGGTCCGCTCCCTCCCGGTGGAGGCGCTGGAGGACAACCCCATGAACCGCTTTTCCATGGCGGAGGACGAGCAGTTCCAGGCCACCCTGTCCTCCGTGGAGAAGGACGGTTTTTTAGAGGACATCGTGGTCACTCCCGCCGGGGAGGGCCGCTGGCGCATCGTCAGCGGGCACCGGCGGGTAGCCGCCGCCCGGAAGCTGGGAAAGTCCTCCGTCCCCTGCAAGATCCGGGAATACCCGGACAAGCTGGCGGAGCTCCGGGCCCTGATGGGGGCCAACCTCCACCGGAGGAACCTGTCCCCCTTCGACATGGCCCGGCAGCTGGAAACGCTGCGGGATGTTCTGCGCCAGGAGGGGCGGCTCCCGGAGAACGTGAAGGAACAGGCAGAGCTGATGGCGGAGCAGACGGAGTTAAGCCGGGCCACCGTGGAACGGTACCTGGACCTTTTGAATCTGAACGGGACCCTGACGGCCTGGGCGGAGGGCGGGCAGATGACCATGACCGACGCCTATGAGCTGGCCAGGAAGAAAAACCAGCACCTTTACCCCGTGGTGGAGGAATTTGTAAGCAAGGCGGACCGGCAGGAGGATTTCCCCGCCCTGGTTCACCGGGCCGTCGCCTGGGCCAAAGCGGCGGAGCTGCCGCCCCCGCCCCCCAAGGCCGCTCCCTCCCCCCTGCGGACAGTGGAATCCTTCGGCCGTTCCATCCGCCGCTCCACGGCCCAGATGAAAGCCTTGGAGCTGGGAGAGGAGGCAGACCGGGAGGCGGCGAAAAAGAAGCTGGAGACCTGCCTTCAGAACCTGGAGGAGCTCCGCCGGGCGGTGGAGGCCCTGAAAAACAGCCTGTAAGAGCCTGTTTAATATCTCCGGGTGTGCCGCATGGGTGGGGATTTTTTTGCCAATCAAGGCAAATTTTTGAAGGCGGGCTGTCGCCCGGCAAAAAAATTTAACGCAGAGTGGCGGAAAAAGACCCGCTCAGGCGGTATGCACGGAGATTTTAAACAGGCTCTAAGGCCAAACCGGGAGGGAAACGACATGAAACCACATCCCCGCGGCGCCGGGGGCAATCCGGCTTCCCCGACCCCTATGGAGGTTCTGGCGGATGCGTTCTTATGCCTGATGCTGGGCCCCTATCTGCTGTTTTTCGGCTTCGAGGGCTACGCGAACCTGACGGAATGGAAGTTCCTGGCATACCTCCTGGCCGGCGGGGGAAGCCTGGCGGCGGCGCTGCTGCTGCGGGGCGAGCTGGCCTTGGTGGGCGCGGCCCCGCCCCGCCGTCCCTGGCGGGCCCCGGAGCTTTGCGTCCTGGGCTATTGGCTTTTTTCCCTTCTCTCAACGCTCGTTTCCCCGAACCGGAACACCGCCTTCTGGGGAAGTCCCCGGCGGGAGGGGCTGATTACGCTGACGCTGTACTGCGGCGGGTTCCTCCTCCTCTCCCGGTATGGCCGGGCCAGAAAGCGGCACCTGTGGATTTTCGCCTCCGCCGTCAGCCTCAACTGTCTCCTTGCCATTTGCCAGTTTCAGGGGTGCAACCCCTTCCGCCTTTATCCTCAGGGGATGACGTATTACGACGGAAACCGTTTATACTCCGGAGAATTTCTGGGAACTCTGGGCAACGCCGACATCCACGCCGCCGTTCTGTCCATAGCCATCCCCGTGTTCTGGACCGCCCTGGTCAAGCTCCGGGAGAAGCGGCGCTTCTGGCTGCTGGTCCCCCTGGCCCTGTCCCTGGGGACGCTGCTGCGCTCCTTTGTGGCAGGGGGCGTTCTGGGCGTCTGCGGCGGCGCGGCTTTTTCCCTGCCCGTACTGGCGGCGGATAAGCGGCGGCGAAAAATCCTGGTCATCTGGGTCCTGTGCCTGTTCCTGGCCGCCTTCCCCATCGTCTATTTCTGGGGCGGACGCATGGGGGGCTTTTTCCATGAAGCCTCCGAGCTGCTCCACGGCCGGTGGGACGATGCTTTCGGCTCCGGGCGGCTGTACATCTGGCGGAGCGTCTGGCCCCTGTTTTCAGAGCGGCCCCTGCTGGGGGGCGGCCCCGACACCCTGGGCCTGCGGACGGACGCGGCCTTTACCCGCTGGGACCCGGAGCTGGGGCAGACCATCCGCGCCGCCGTGGACTCCGCCCACAATGAATACCTTGGCGTGCTGATCAACCAGGGCGCCCCTGCCCTGGGCTGTTATCTGGCCGCCCTGATTCTCCTGGCCCGCCGGTGGGTCCGGGAGGCCCCCGCGAACCGTACCGCCGCCCTGTGCGGCGGCGCGGCGCTGGCTTACTGCATTCAAGCGTTTTTTGGCGTCAGTTCTCCCATTTCCACACCATACCTCTGGCTGGCTTTGGGTCTTCTGAACTCCTCCGGCGGCCCCAGCCGGACGGAGGAAAACTTATAAAAAGGAGAGAATGTCTTATGCGCCTTTTAAGGAAGCACTGATTTAATCCCCGCGCACATCTTTACGCCATAAATTTCCG
>CAJTVF010000004.1 GCA_910579435.1 uncultured Oscillibacter sp. | reverse complement strand
CAGAAATTTCTGGCGCAAATCTGCACACGTTGATTTAATCAGTGCTTCCTTAAACAAGAGGAGGACGCCCTGTGAACACACTGCGGAAAAAACTGCATAGCCAGCGCGGGGCGTCCATCCTCCTGGCGCTGCTGTTCCTCCTGGTCTGCATGATGGCGGCGGCCTCCGTCCTGATGGCGGCGGTCTCCAACGCGGGCAAGATCCGGAGCAATTACGAGGAGCAGCAGCGGTATCTGGCCCTGTCCTCCGCCCTCCGGCTGGTGGCCGGGGAGATTGAGCGGGCGGAGTACCGAGGGCGGTACGACGTGGACCAATGGACGGAGAGAATCACGGTTATCGAAGCGGACGGCATAGAGACCGTCATCGAAACCAACTACTACAGGGTCACGCAGAAGCCGGGCGCGTTTACCTGCGGCAAGCTGGCGGCCCTGGTCCTGGACGCGGACGGGAAGCTGACGCAGGACAACACAACGGTCCTGTCCTTCCAAAAGGAGCTGGACGGCTTATTTAGCAAGGAGTTCAACGGCACCGGATATCAGAGTCTGCCGGAGGCGGAGGCTGCCCCCCTTCCCACGAACCCGCCCGATACGCTGCCCGGCGGCCCGTCCCGGACCACCCGGACCCTGACCGTCACGGTGGAGGGAGATCCGGAGATCGAAGAGAAGTTCGGCTCCGTCAAGGTGGAGGCCGACATGAGTCAAAGCCGCCGCATTCACCTGAAGGCGGTCCTGGAGGCCGGAACGGCGGTCTATACCATGGAGGCGGAGCTGACCGCCTCCGGCGCGCCCGCCGTCACCTACATGCCGGGAGACCGGCTGCCGAAGGATGGCCGCGGGGCCGTAACGATCCTGAACGAAGAGCTTTTGAAAGATCAGGAAACGGAACCCGTGACCTGGCAGCTGGACTGGATCACCAGGGAAGTGAAGGAGGAGGCGGGCGGATGAGGGAGAAGCTGCGAAACTCCCGGGGCGAGACCCTGGTGGAGGTACTGGTCTCCGTGCTGGTCTGCGCGCTGTCCATCACCCTGCTGGCGGGAGCCGTCACGGCCTCTGCCAATATCGACCTGCGGGCCCAGGCGGCGGACACGGAATATTACACCGCCCTCTCCAAGGCGGAGCGGCAGAGCCGGACTCCCGCCGGCGGCTCTTCGGAGGCGGATACTTACAACAGCTTGCCTGGAGAAACAAAGGTAAGCGTCACGAGCGGCGGCGGCGGTTCTGTGGAAATCGAGCCGGACGCGACGAGCAAGCTCTATTTCTACGGCACGGAGCGGCTGCTCTCCTACGCCATCGATAAGCCGGAGCCCGCTCCTGATCCGGGGACGGGAGGCGGCGGATGAAGAAAAAGCTGAAAAGCAGCGCGGGCTTCTCCCTGGTGGAGATGCTGTGCGCCGTGGCCGTGCTGATGCTGCTGTGCGTCATGCTGAATTCCGGCCTCAGCGCGGCCATGAAGACCTATTACGACCTGACGGCGGAGGCGGAGACCCAGCTGCTGCTGAACTCCCTGACCAACGCCATCGCCGGAGAGCTGCGCTACGCCCACGAGGTGAGCGGGGACAGCGACCCGGCCTACAACGGCGGCTGCCGGCTCACCCTGGAAGACGGGAAGGTTTACGCCGGCGGCAAAGAACTGCTGCCCAAGGAAAAGAGCGGCACCGGACGGGGCGGCGCTTATAAAAACGGAGATTATCAGGTCGATGAAATGAACATCGTCTACGACGAAGTCTCGGCCTGCTTCACAGTCAACCTGAAAGTCAGCTGGAAGGGAAGCGGCATCAGCGCCCAGACGCCGGAGGACGGCGTGGTCATCCGCTGCCTGAACCCGCCGAAGAAGGAGGGAACACCATGAAATACGTCAAACTCGGCGACCTGCTGGTCAAGAGCGGGGACATCACCCAGGCGCAGCTGGATCAGGCGCTGGCGCTCCAGGAGGGCACAGGAGAGCGCCTGGGCACGATCCTGCAAAAGCACGGCTTCATCTCGGAGCGGCAGCTCATCGACACGCTGATGAGCCAGCTGGGCGTAGAGTTCATCGACCTGAACACCTGCGCCATCCCGCCGGAAATGGCCCAGCTCCTGCCCAAAAGCCTGGCAAAGAAGCATATGGTGGTCCCCGTCAAGGCCACCCGGTCCGAGGTCTGGCTTGCCATGTCGGACCCTCTGAACTTCATGGCCGTGGAGGAGGTCGGGGCGGTGACCCGCCGCCGGGTGGTGCCCGTCATCGCCGCCTCCGCCGCCGTGGAGCGGGCGGTCCAGAACCTCTACAGCAACCAGGGGGCCATGCAGGCCATCGAGGACATGCAGCGGGACCTGCTGGGCAGCCAGTACGGCGCCGCCGCCCTGGCCCAGCCCCAGAGCATGACCGTGGACGAGGATGAGGCGGACGCCGCCCCGGCCATCCGGCTGGTGAACTCCATCATTGACCGGGCCTGCACCGAGGGGGCCTCGGACATCCACATGGAGCCCGGCGAGGACAGCATGACCATCCGCATGCGCATCGACGGGGCCCTCCGGGCCATCATCCCGGTGCCCCGGGAGCTCCAGAGCTCCGTGATCTCCCGCCTGAAGATCATGGCCCGGATGGACATTGCCCAGAAGCTGATTCCCCAGGACGGACGGGCCAACGTCACCGTCCGCCAGGAGACCCTGGACCTCCGGATTTCCACCCTGCCCACCATCCACGGCGAGAAGGTGGTCATCCGCCTCCTGCGGAAGACCCCGGAGCTGGCCACCCTGGAGGGCATCGGCCTGGAGGGCGGAAACCGGGAGCGGTTCTGCCGGCTGGTGGACAACACCACCGAGGGCGTCATCCTCATGGTGGGCCCCACGGGCTCCGGCAAAACCTCCACCCTCTACGCCATGATCGACCGCCTGAAAAGCGAGGAGGTCAACCTGGTCTCTCTGGAGGACCCGGTGGAGTACCACATCGGCGGCGTCTGTCAGGTCCAAATCAACGACAAGACCGGCCTGACCTTCGCCAACGTCCTCCGCTCCGTCCTCCGCCAGGACCCGGATATCATCGCCGTGGGCGAAATCCGGGACGGTGAGACCGCCGAGATTGCCATGCGGGCCGCCATGACCGGCCACCTGGTGCTCTCCACCATCCACACCAACAACGCCGTCAGCTCCATCGACCGCCTTTTGGATATCGGCGTGGAGCCCTACCTCATCGCCGGGGCGGTGAAGGGCATCGTCTCCCAGCGGCTGCTGCGCAAGGTCTGCCCCCACTGCAAAAAGCCCTATGCCTCCACGGCGGAGGAGCAGGAGGCCCTGGGCCTCCCGCCCGGGGACTACACCTTCTATAAGGGCGCGGGCTGCGGCGAGTGCTTCGGCACCGGCTACCGGGGCCGGACCGGCGTGTTCGAGATTCTGCCCATCAACCCCGCCATCCGGCGGGCCATCCACGCTCGCTCCCTCAAGGAGCTGGAGAGCGCCATGGAACAGACGGATTTTCACCCCATTATGGAAAACTGCCGGAAGCTGGTCCTGGACGGCGTGACCTCCAGCGAGGAGGTCCACCGGGTCCTGGGCGGCGGATAATACGTTTTCCTGAAAGACGGTAACGGCACTTGGCTTTGCGGAGCAAAGCCTGAGAGGAATACGTCCCCGAAGGGGAAACGGATCAAAAAGAACGTTCGCCCTGGCGGTCCGGCAGTGATCCGGGCCGAAGCGGCGGCAGCGAGGAAGGGAATTATATGACTGTTGAACAATACGTAGAGCGAGCCAGAAGGGACGGGGCGTCGGACATCCATCTGGTCAGGGGGCTGACGCCCCGCTACCGGGTGGACGGCTCCATCCGGGAAATGGACGGCCCGGCGCTGACGGTGGACGGCTGCCTGGAGGCCGCCCGGGAGCTGGCCGGGTCCGAGATCCGCCAGGCGGAGGCCGTGGGCGAATTGGACCTGGCGCTGACCATCGCCGGGGTCCGCTGCCGGGTGAACCTCTTCCGCCAGCAGGAGGCATGGTCCGCCGCCATCCGGCTTTTGAACGACCATATTCCCGATTTGTCCGAGCTGGGCCTGCCCAAGGTCGTCTCCGAATTTCCCGCCTACAGCCAGGGGCTGGTGCTCATCACCGGCGAAACCGGCTCCGGCAAGTCCACCACCCTGGCGGCAGTCCTCAACCAGATCAACCGGAACGAGGCCAAGCACATCCTCACCCTGGAGGACCCCATCGAGTACGTCTATACCCCGGAAAAGTGCGTCATCAACCAGCGGGAGATCGGCCGGGACACGGGGAGCTTCGCCACCGGCCTCCGTGCCGCCCTGCGGGAGGACCCGGACGTGATTCTGGTGGGCGAGATGCGGGACCTGGAGACCATCGAGACGGCGCTGACCGCCGCCGAGACGGGGCACCTGGTCTTCGGCACCGTCCACACCAACTCCGCCGCCGACTCCATCGACCGCATTGTGGACGTGTTCCCCGCCGAGCGGCAGCAGCAGATCCGGCTCCAGCTCTCCATGTCCCTGAAGGCCGTCCTCAGCCAGCAGCTTCTGCCCAAGGTGGGCGGGGGCCGGGTGCTGGCCTGTGAGGTGATGAAGACCGACGGGGCCATCCGGAACCTCATCCGGGAGGGCAAGACCCCCCAGATTGCCAACTCCATCCAGACCACCGGGGCGATGGGGAACATCCTGATGGACAAGGCCCTGAACGCCCTGTATGCCGCCGGGACCATCAGCAGGGAAACCTTCGAGGGAGCCCTGCGCGACCCCGCTCAAGCGGGAGCCAAGCCCGCCGGAGCCAAGGCCCCTCCTCCTGTGGATGCCATGAGGGCTCCGGGCTTCAAGAGGCCCTTTTAAGGCTTCCATAATGCAATGCAGTTGTTCAGGGGCAGAGGCTGTCTTTGTGGGGCCTGACCCCCTGGTCAGGCCATTCCCCTTCAACTGAGTGTTCTCATAAGCTGTTTTCCGCCCCCGGCCCTTGGGGAGGGAAGGACTATTGCAGGGCCTCATAAAGCCCCCCCAAGAGTTCTCAACAGCTATTTTTCCAACTCCCTGCCCTGGGGAGAAATGGCCTGTGCAGGGGCACAGGCCCCACAAAGACCCCCCTGCTCCTCAGGGGACCCCATTCAGCATGCTAAAGGAGACCTGCCTATGCCCACCTATAAATATGAGGGCGCTTATGCCAGCGGCGAGAAGGTTTCCGGCGTGGTGGAGGCCGTCAGCCAGACCGACGCCGTAAACCAGATCCGCCAGAGCTGCGAGATCGTCCTTTCCATCAGGGAGGTCCCCAAGGCCGCCGCCCGGGACCCCCTGTCCAAGCTCCAGAAAATCAACGCCAAGAGCCTGTCCCTCACCTGCCAGCAGTTCGCCATCATCTTAAAGGCGGGCCTGCCCCTGGTGCAGACGGTGGATTTGGTGGCGGAGCAGTGCCCGGACAAAAACCTCGCCGCCCTGCTGAAACAGGCGTCCGAGGACGTGTCCAACGGCTGGTCCCTGAGCTACAGCCTGGAGCAGCGGGGGGCCAAGTCCCTGCCCGTCACCTTCCGGGAGACCGTCCGGGCCGGGGAGGAATCCGGCGACTTGCAGGCGGCGTTCCAGAGAATGGCGGACTACTTCGAGCGGATGAACAAGACCCACGAGAGCGTGGTCTCCGCCCTGACCTATCCCATGTTCGTCATTCTGGTGGCGGTAGTGGTCGTGACCATCATCATGCTCTACGCCGTGCCCACCTTTGTCGGGGTCTTTGAGGGCATGAGCATCGACCTGCCCTGGGCCACAAGGGTTCTCATTGCCATGAGCAATTTCTTCCAAAAGTACATTCTGGTCATGGTGGCCCTGGCCGCTCTGATTCTCTTCGCGGTCCGGCTTTACGGGACCACGGAGAAGGGCGGGCCCGCCCTGGCGAAGGCCCAGCTGGGCGTCCCCATTATCGGCAGCGTGGTCCGCATGTCCAACGCCAGCCAGTTCGCCCACACCATGAGCATGCTCCTGACCGCCGGAATGCCGATTTTACAGGCCATCGAGGTGGCGGGCAAAACCATGTCGAACCAGTGCATGTCCCGGGAGGTCCTGGGCACGCTCCCCGGCGTGGAGGGCGGGCGGACCCTGGGGGAGTGCATGGCCTACGCCCGGGAGCTGCCCCCCATGCTGGTGCAGATGACCTCCGTGGGCGAATCTACGGGCTCCATGGAGGAGACGCTGAAGGTGCTGGCAGCCTACTACGACAACGAGACGGACCTGAAAACCAAGCGGGCCATCGCCCTGCTGGAGCCGTCTATCATCATTGTTCTGGCGGTGCTGGTGGTGCTGATCCTGTTCGCGGTCTATCTGCCCATGTTCAGCATGTACGGCAATATGTAAACGGTATTCTGAGCCCACGCCAACCCGGGCTCTGGGTATAGAAACTTCTATGAATGTGAAAGAGAGGTACTTTTTATGGAACAGTTGAAGGCCAAGCTGAAAAAGCAGGGCGGCTTTACCATGGTCGAGCTTCTGATCGTGGTGGCTATCATCGCCATCCTGGTGGCGGTGTCTATTCCGATGATGAACAGCGCTCTGGAACGGTCCCGGCATGCTGTGGACCAGGCCAATGTCCGCGACGCTATAGCCTTAGCTACAATTGAGTATTTGACTAGCGACAAAGCGGACTTCAAAGATGGGAAGACTTATACTTATGCAACAACTGCAAATCATCAAGGTGCATTAAAAGAAACCCTTGACGCTGCCGATCAGGCAGACTATACAGACACCATCCCCCAATGTTCATGTAGCGATTTCAACACTCCTCTAAAAGTAAACGTCGATGCAGACGGGAAAATAATTGTTAGTTGGATTTTTAACTCAACCTCTGGAGCTACTGAAAATAACACCAGTTTCCCCACCACCTAATCTCTCCCTCCCCTCCCCCCTTCCGGGTTGGCGCAGGGCAGGGGAACAGGACGCCCGCAGACGCGGGCGCCCTCCAGAGCCTCCGGGAACTCCCGGGGGCTGTGGAGGGCGGAACAAAAAAGCCCCCCTTACGGGGGGCGGGCGGTCAGCCTCGGAGGTCTTCCTCCAATTCCTTTTTCAGCTTCAAAAGTCCGGCCTGGATTTGTTCCGGCGTTTCCTGACTCCCGATCGATTCCAAGCGGGAAATTAGTAAACGGAGATAAGCCCTAAACTGCAAATCGGTCATGCCTTCTTCCATGACAGTACCCCCTTTTCATTATTTTACCACGCGCAAGCCCCGATATCAACTTGACGATCCGTAAATTTTGTGTTACGCAGCTCCCAGGAGACGGCCTCCGCGCCGCCCTGACCTTCCTGCGCCGCCCTACCCTCCACCCACACCCTCCGGGCCGCGCCGCGGAGCCCGGGACGGCGCGGAGAACGCCCCCTGCGGAGCAATCCCCAAAAAGGAGACCCTATGGAAGAACAACTCTTGACGGCCTACCTCTGCTTCTGGCTGGCCGTCCTCGGCGCGGTTCTGGGCAGCTTCCTGGACTGCGCCGCCTCCCGCTGGGCGGCGGGGGACCCCCATCCCTTCGCCGGGCGGTCCCGGTGCTCCTCCTGCGGGCATGCCCTGGGGACCCGGGATTTGGTCCCGGTGTTCAGCTTCCTGCTTCGCCGGGGGCGGTGCCGGTACTGCGGGGCGGGAATCCCCGCCGGGTGCCTGGCCGCCGAGCTGGCGGGGGCGGCGGTTTTCGCGTGCCTGGGGGCGCGCTTCGGGTGGACGCCGGAGCTGGGGCAGTGGCTGGTATGGGCGGCGCTGCTGCTGGCCCTGAGCCTGACGGACTGGGCCAAGCGGATCATCCCCGACAAGCTGCTGCTGGCGCTGGCGGCGAACCGGGCGGTCTGGTTCGCCCTCCTGGGCCACGGGGCCCGGGAGGCGCTGGAGGCGGCGAAGGCCCTGGCCGTCCCGGCGGCGCTGCTGGCGCTGGTGCTGGCGCTGGAAAAGCTCCTGGGCCGGGAGGCCATGGGCGGGGGAGACGTGAAGCTCCTGGCGGTCCTGGCGCTGTACCTGGGCTGGGCGGAGCTGTTTCTGACGCTGCTGGCGGGCTGTCTGCTGGGCCTCCTGTGGGCGGCCCTGACCGGCGGGAAAACGGGGACCGCCATGCCCTTCGGGCCGTTTCTGGCGGCGGGGGCGGTGCTTACGGTATGCTGCGGCGGGCCGGTGCTGGACTGGTACTTCGGCCTGCTTTAAGAGAAGGAGGAACGTATGGGAAAAACGAGGCTGGGATTCGACATAGGCAGCAGCAGCCTGAAAATCGCGGTGCTCCGGGGGAGCGAGACCCGGATTGAGGAGGTCCGCCTCCCGGAAAATATGGTGGACGGGACAGGGGCCATGATCCTGCCCCACGCTTTCGCGCAGTTTTTGAAGCAGGCGAAAAAGGAGCTGTCCCTTCCCCGGGGCGAGGCGGCGCTGGCGCTGCCCCCCAGCCAGGTGATCTGCCGCCTGGTGACCATGCCCCGGATGACCACGGAGCAGCTTTTGCTGAACCTGCCCTATGAGTTCTCGGACTTCATCCAGGGCGTGGCGGACCAGTACCACTGCGATTACGCCGTCTGCGCCCCCGCCGAGGGGGACGACGAGGCCCAGGGCGTGCCCATGATGGCGGCGGCGGCGGCAAAGCAGACCCTGGCGGAGTACACCCGGATCTTCGCCCAGGCGGGCCTCCGGCTGAAACGGGTGCTGCCCCAGGAGATGGCGCTGATTCAGCTCTGCCAGGCCCGGGGCGCGGGGGCGGACGAGTTCTGCTTCGTGGACCTGGGGCACCAGTTCACAAGAATCACGGTGGTCTGGCGGGACCGCATTCAGGCCACCCGGCAGATTGCCCTGGGCGGGCGGAACCTGGACACCATCGTGGCGGGGGAGCTGGGGGTGGACCCGTTCCTGTCCAACACCTACAAGACCACCAATTTCCAAAACGTGCTGACCCTCCCCGCCGTGGCGGAGGTCTGCGAGCGCATCGCCGTGGAAATTTTGAAGGTCATCAACTTCTATCAGTTTACATATCGCTCCAGCAATTTGAACGGCGTGTACCTGGTGGGCGGCGGCGCGGAACTGGAATTGCTGCGGCAAAGCATCGAAAGCACGGTGGGCCTGCCCCTGCTGGACCCGGCGGACCTGCTGCCGGAGGCCGGGCAATCCGCTTCCGCGGGCGTGTTCGCCGCCGGCGCGGCCATGGGAGGGAAATGAGATGAGCAAACGAAAAGCGGCCTATCCCGCCAAGCGGTCCATGAACCTCTTCTACAAGCCCGACCGCACCACAAAGCCCGCAACCATCGCCCTGTACGTGCTCTTCGTGCTTGTGTGCCTCCTGGGGCTCGGCAAATTCCTGGTGTATGACGTCTGGGTGGAGACCACGGAGGCCCAGCGGGCCCTGACGGCGGCGGAGGAGCAGCTGGAGGGCGTTTTGCTGGAGCTGACGGACTACAGCGAGGTGTGGGAGCGCTACAGCCGCTATTCCGCCACGGAGGAGGAGCGGGACCTCATCGACCGCATGGAGGTCCTGGCCCTGCTGGACGAGGCCGTGGGGACCACGGCGGTCATGGACGCCGTTTCCATCGGCGGCAGCACGGTCCAGCTCCAGTTTTCCGGCGTGACCCTGGCCCAGACCGCCCAAATCGTCAGCGCCCTGGAGGCGTCTCCCATCGTGGCCTATACCATGGTGAACACGGCGGCCACAACGCAGTCGGAGGGCGCTCCGGCGGACGACAGCGCCCCGGTCCAGGCCAGCGTGCTGATCCAGCTGCAAAAGGAGGTGTCCCAATGAGGAGGCAACTGACCACCCGGGAGTGGATGCTCCTGGCCTTGCTGGGCGTCATTCTTCTGGTGAGCGGCTACATGCTGCTGTTCTACATCCCCCAGACCACCGAGCGGGACCGCTGCATCGGGGAAACGGAGGCGTGCCGGACGGAGATCGAGGCCGCCCGCCTCCGCCTGGAGGAGAAGCGCCGGATGGAGCGGGAGCTGGAGGCCCTCTTTTCCGCCGAGACCCCGCCCCTGAGCATCGCCGATTACGACAACCTCCAGCCCGTTATGTTCGAGCTGAACTCCATCCTGGCCTCCACGGCGGACTACAGCCTGTCCTTCAGCACTGTGGACGCCTCCCAGGCCATCGTCCGGAGGAGCATCTCCATGTCCTTTACCACCGGGAGCTACGAATCCGCCAAGGCGGTGCTCCAGCAGCTTCACGACAGCGCCTTCCGCTGCATGCTGGACAGCGTGAACATCAGCATCGGCCAGGGGGAGCGGGACACGGTGCTGGTCAGCGGGAGCATTGTGTTCTTCGAGTATCAGGCGGAGCCCCGGCCATCCGAGGGGGCGGCCTGAGAAAATGAAAAAGAGGCCCGGAGGAAGCTCCTCCGGGCCTCTTTTTGTTGGGTCAGCCGTTGAGCTTTCCATTGCACTTGGCCAAAAACTTCTCGTTTCCGATAATGGCCCGGGTGTGGCTCCCCTTTCCGATGGGGCCCTTCTCGTCCCAGGCGGAGACCTGGAAGTCCACCATCCGGCCGTTCTCCGACACGGCGGTGATCTCCGCCTCGGCGAAGACCTTCATGCCGATGGGGGTGGGGGCGTCGTGGCTGATGTCCAGACGGGTGCCCACGCTGCCCTGCCCCTCCTCCAGGAAGGACTGGAGGACAGTCATGGCGGCGTTTTCCATCATGGCGGCCATGAAGGGCGTGCCGAACACCGGCAGGGCGCCGGAGCCGATGGCCTCGGCGGTGAGCTCCCGGGTGACGGTCTGCTCCAGGCGGCATTTCGTTCCAATCACGATCATAAAGCGGTCCTCCTTAAATTCCCAATTCTGTCCAAAGATCGTTGTACAGCTTCCGGGTCTCCATGGGCAGGACCAGGTACGCCTCGCAGCGGTCCAGCACCTCCTGGGGCGCGGCGATGATGTCGTAGACCTCCTGGCCCAGCTCCTCCCCGTACAGCTCCTCGTAATAGGCGGGATACTGCTCCAGCGCCTCCTGGTTGGGGGAGGCGTACCAGAGATAGTCCATGTTGGCGAGGTTCGCCTCCGTGGAGGCGATGAAGTTGATCCACGCCATGGCCTCGTCATAGTGGGCCGCGTTTTTCAGCACGCACATGGCGTCCATAAACCAGTTGGAGCCCTCCTCCGGAATCACGAAGCGCAGGTCCTCGTTGTTGTCCAGCATGGTGAGGTAGTCTCCGGCGTAGTATGCGCCGATGGCGGCGTTGCCGCCCTCCAGCTTCTGGAAGATCTCGTCCATGACGAAGGACTGGTACACGCCGCGGTTCTTGGCGTCCTTGAGGAGCTGGAACGCCTCCCGCAGCTCCGCCTCGACGGTGGTGTTCAGGGAATAGCCCAGGTAGCTCAGGGCCGTGGCCATGGCGTCCCGGGAGTTGCGGAACATCAGCACGTTTCCGGCGTATTGATCGTCGAAGAGGGCGGACCAGCTGGTGATGGGCTCCTCAACCATGGTTTCGTTGTAGATAATGCCCACGGTGCCCCAGGCGTAGGGGACGGTGTAGCGCTCCTGGGGGTCGTAGGTCAGGCCCTTGAAGCGGTCTGAAATCAGGGCGTAATTGGGGATCTGGCTGTAGTCCAGCTCCGCCAGCATGTCTTCCTCAATAAGCTGGGAGATCATGTAGTCGGAGGGGACCACCACGTCGTAATCCCCCGCGCCGCTTTTCAGCAGGGAGTAGAGGGCCTCGTTGCTCTCGGCGGTCTGGTAGTTGACGATGATCCCCGTCTCTTCCTCAAAACGGGTAATAAGGTCCTCGTCGATATACTCGCCCCAGCTGCACACGTTCACCACCGGCTGGGCGTTGGTGGCCCCGGTGAGAAGGACGACGGCGGCCAGGAAGGAGGCGGCCAGGGCGACGGCGGCGCCCCGGCGGAGCATGCGGCCCCGGGGCGTGTCCAGCAGCCGGGTCAGCTTCCGGGAGACGGGGCGGCGCTCCTCGCCGCCGCGTTCCGCCCGGGCCTCCCGGAGGTTCACGATGACCAGAAGGGCCAGCACTGTCACAAAGAGCAGGGTGGACACGGCGTTGATTTCCGGGGTCACCCGCTTTTTCGTCATGCCGTAGATGGTCATGGCCAGAGTGGAGGAGGACGACCCGGCGGTAAAATAGCTGATGATGAAGTCGTCCACGCTCATGGTGAAGGCCGTCAGGGCCCCGGAGGCGATGCCGGGCTTGATCTCCGGGAGGATGACCTTCCAGAACGCCTGCATCCAGGTGCAGCCCAGGTCCTGGGCCGCGTCCACAAGGTTCCTGTCCATCTGGCGGAGCTTGGGGCCCACAGACAGGATAACATAGGGGATGTTGAAGGTGACATGGGCGATGAGCAGGGTGCCGAAGCCCAGGGTCAGCCGCTCCGGCAGGACCACCACGCTCTGTACGCCGTTGAACCACCCGGCGAAGCCGCTCCAGAAGGAGAAGAAGGCCACGAAGAACAGGCACATGGCCACGCCGGTCACAATGTCGGCGTTCATCATGGGGATGCTGTTCACTGTGCTCAGCGCCGCCCGGGAGCGCCGCCGGAGGCTGTAAAAGCCGATGGCGGCGAAGGTCCCGGCCACCGTGGCGATGGCCGTCGCCAGCAGGGAGACCAGCAGGGTCGTGTAGACGCTGCGCATGATGAGGCGGTTCTGGAAGAGGGACTTGTACCAGTCCAGGGAGAAGCCCGTCCAGACGATGTTGCTGTTGCCTTTATTAAAGGAGAAGACGATCAGCAGCAGGATGGGCGCGTAGAGAAACAGGAAGACCAGGGCCGTCAGGACCCGGCTTCCGGCACGGCGCCGGCGCTTCATAGGATCACCGCCTGTTCCTCGCCCTCGCCGAAGCGGTTCATGACCACCATGCAGACGACGACGATGACCATCATCACCAGGGAGATGGCGGCGCCCAGCTGGGGATTATAGGCCCCTCCCAGGAACTGCTGCTCGATTAGGTCCCCCAGCAGAAGCTCCGTGCCGCCGCCCAGCATCTTGCTGATGGCAAAGGTGGAGACGGAGGGGACGAACACCATGGTGATGCCGGAGAGGACCCCCGGCAGGCTGAGGGGCAGAATGACCCGGCGAAAGACGTTGAAGCCGTCCGCCCCCAGGTCCCGGGCGGCCTCCACCAGGGAGCCGTCCAGCTTGACGATGACGGAGTAGATGGGCAGAATCATGAAGGGCAGGTAGTTGTACACCATGCCCAGCACCACCGCCCCCTGGGTGTTCATCATGGGGAAGTAGTCCAGATTGGTTCCGAAGAGGCCGTTGTACAGGCGGAGGAGGCCGGTCTTCTGGAAGACCTGGTTCAAAAGCCCGTTGTTCTCCAGAATGGACATCCAGGAGTAGGTCCGCAGCAGGAAGTTGATCCACATGGGCAGCATAATGAGCACCATGGCCGCCCGCTGGAATTTCTCCCCCTCCCGGCTCATGGCGTAGCTGACGGGATAGCCGATGAGGAGGCAGATGAAGGTGGCGATGAGGGCCAGCTTGAAGGACCGGCCGAAGACCACGGCATAGGTCCCCATGCGGGAGAAGTTTTCCAGCGTGAAGCCGCCCAGGTCGTTGGAAAAGGCGTAGACCACCACCAGCACGATGGGAGCCACGACGAAGAGGGCCATCCAGATGACATAGGGGATGGCGAGCTGGGAGAGCTTAGGTTTCATTGCCGCCCTCCTCCGGCTCTGCCGCGTCCAGTTCGTCGTACTCGTCGGAGAAGGAGGAGTAGTCGCCGTACAGGCCGGAGTACCGGCTTTTTTTCATGACATGGATGCCGTCGGGGTCGATTTTGATGCCGATGCGGGCGCCCACGGGGGAGTGGTCCGTGGTCTGAATCAGCCATTTGAAGCCCCGGAAGTCCACGATGATATCGTACTGCATCCCCTTGAAGGTGACGTTGGTGACGGTGCCTGTCAGCTGGCCCTGCTCCACGGGGACGATGTCGATGTCCTCGGGCCGGATGACCACGTCCACCGGCTCGTTCTCCGCGAAGCCGCCGTCCAGGCAGGGGAACTGGCGGCCGTACATCTGCACCAGCTTGTCCCGGACCATCACGCCGTCGATGATGTTGGACTCGCCGATGAAGTCCGCCACAAAGGCGTTTTTCGGCTCGTTGTAAATATCCTCGGGAGTGCCGATCTGCTGGATGGAGCCCTTGTCCATGACCACGATGGTGTCGGACATGGTGAGGGCCTCCTCCTGGTCGTGGGTGACATATATAAAGGTGATGCCCACCTGCTGCTGGATGCGCTTGAGCTCGATCTGCATGTCCTTGCGGAGCTTCAAATCGAGAGCGCCCAGGGGTTCGTCCAGCAGCAGCACCTTGGGCCGGTTCACCAGCGCCCGGGCGATGGCCACCCGCTGCTGCTGTCCGCCGGAGAGGGCGTCGGTCCGCCGGTTTTCAAAGCCCTTGAGGCTCACGGCCTCCAGCATCTCCAGGACCCGCTCCCGGATTTCCTCCTCCGGGAGCTTGGTCTTCCGCTTCGGATCCGCCGGGTCGGGCCGGCGCTGCATCCGGAGGCCGAACGCGACGTTTTCAAAGACGTTCAGATGGGGAAACAGGGCGTACTTCTGAAACACCGTGTTAATCTGCCGCTTGTAGGGCGGGACATCGTTAATCCTCACACCGTCGAAGAGGACGTCTCCCGACAGTGGTGCCGTGAAGCCGCCGATAATCCGCAGCGTGGTGCTCTTGCCGCACCCGCTGGGCCCTAGCAGTGTGAGGAATTCCTTGTCATTGATATAAAGATTTAAGTGATCGAGAACCAGCTCGTCGTCGTACGCCATGCAGAGATCACGCAGGCGAATCAACTCTTTGGACATGTATCCTCCCCCGTTTCTTTTCTTGAAAGAAAAGAAACAAAAGAACTTTCGCGCGCTCTGACTGCCTGGAGGAGAATTTTAGCCGAAGCGGCGGCAACCAGGCGCGGTGTTCCTTGTAACTCTTCTTTCCATCGCTTTAGATTTGAATTTCCGTCGAAATTCAGCGATACCTGCATGATAACGGAAGCGACCTGAAATGTCAAGGGAATTGTTGGCTGGAAACTATTGATTTTTTTACAGTAGCTCTATTGACATTTTAAGAGGCGCGGAATATAATCACTTTAGTGACTACTGTATTTTTTACAGTATAAACGGAAAGGAGCGGTTTTTATGCGGCGGGATTATCTCTCCAGGCTTTCCCGGGCGGCAAGGTGGTATCTGCCCCCGGCGGAGGCGGCGGAGGTGCTGGAGGATTACCGGGAGATAGTGGAGGGGCGGTCCGAGGAGGAGCTGCGGCGGGACCTGGGGACGCCCCGGGCGGCAATGCGCCAGCTGGCCCAGCCGAAGGCCTACCGGCGGTGGCTGATGGTGTTTTTTGTTTTGTCGGCCTGCGTGCTTCTGCCGGCGGTTGACCCGATTTTGGAAGGATTATCGCTGACGGTTTGGCTGTCCGGGATATCTCATATGTTCTGGAATAGCAACGGGAGCATCGCCCGGCTCTCTGTGCCGCTGTTCCCTCTAGGGATTGTGTTGCCGCTGGCCTGGTTCCAGCGGAACGGAAGAAAGGGGCGGGCCCTGTCTAAGAGAACCCTGCCGATCTTCGCCCTCATTCTCTTGGGAATCGCCTGGGTGTGGTTTTTGTTCTGGGCCATTCTGGCGGAGCGCTTTGATGTGATAGACTTCCTGTTTCCAGACCTGACCTGGACCGTGCGTCTGATTACCTGCTTGAACATTCTAATCGCGGGTGCGGCGGGAATGACCGGGCTTATCAAGTCCCGTTTGGAGGACCGCCGCTGGCGGGCCATGTACATATGGGGGCTGACGGGAGTTGTTCTGAACTCTTTTTTGTGGCAGACTTTCACCAGAATGAACCTTGAGAGCAGTGTTGGCTGGCAAGGGCCTTACTGGATACGGCTGATCTTCATCACGGCGGTGGGCCTCCTGGGAACGGGGGTCTCCCTATGCTGAAACGCGACCTCCTGGAGCTCTGCCTCCTCCACCTGATGGCCGGAGGGGACCAGTACGGCTATGAGCTCCTCCGCCGCCTCCACGCCGTCTTCCCGGATGTGCAGGAGAGCGCCATCTACGCCATCCTCCGCCAGCTCTGCCGGGAGGGGCATACGGAGCGATATCAGGGGGAGGCCTCCGGCGGTCCGGCCCGGAAGTACTACCGCCTGACGGAGGCGGGCCGGGCCCGCCGCGCCGCCCTGCTGGAAGCCTGGCGGGAAACCCGGGACGCCCTGACGGCGCTTGGAATTGAGTGAACGCCTGCGGTGCCCTCCGGACGGGAGACCCCGCGGGGGCACGGCTTTTCTCTCTTCCTCCGCGGGCGGCGCGTGCGCTCTGTTCAGGCCGGAGGGAACCTTATTCCCCCATCACCTGAAACACAATGTCCCGGACCCGGTTTCGGGTATCGCACTCCACCAGGGTCAGGTTCTGCCAGGGGCCCACGGTGATTTTCCCGTCCACAAAGGGGACGGTGATGAAGGGGGACAGCAGAGCCGCCTTGATATGGGACGAGCCGTTGTCGTCGTGCCAGGTTTCATGGTGCCAATAGGGCACCACGTGCCCAGTCTCGTCCAGATAGGGGGAGAACACGTCCAGCGCCGCCTTTAAATCGTGGTTCACCATCCCCGGCTCGAACTCCAGGGTGGTCAGCCCCGCCACGCCGCCGGTGGTGAAGCCCGTTACCGTCCCGGCGGAAATGCCGTGCTGCTTGCACGCCTCCGTTACCGCGTGCTGGAAATCCTCCGTCACGTCGATCATGCCCATGTGGGCTTTGGTCTGGTAGGTTTTTTTCTCCGTGTAAACTGCCATTATTCGGCCTCCTTCGTTCGTTTTCCGTATTGTAACACGGTTCGCCCTGTGATACAATCCATTAATAAAAACAACACGAGGGGGAATCTTCTATGCGCGCCGCGCTGATTCAAATGCCCGTGACAGAGGACAAACGGGAGAACCTGGAAACCGCCTGCCGCCGCCTCCGGGAGGTCAAGGCCCGGGGGGCGGACGTGGCCGTTCTGCCGGAGATGTTCTGCTGTCCCTATGACAACGCCTGCTTCCGGGCGTATGGCGAGGAGGAGGGCGGCGAAGCCCAGTCCGCCCTCTCCGCCCTGGCGGCGGAGCTGGAGCTCTACGTGGTAGGCGGCTCCCTGCCGGAAGTGGAGGGGGCAAGCCTCTACAACACCAGCTTTGTCTACGGGCGGAAGGGGGAACTCCTGGCCAAGCACCGGAAGGTCCACCTCTTTGACATTGACGTGGAAGGGGGCCAGCGATTCCGGGAGTCGGAGGTTCTTTCCCCGGGAAATGCCGTCACCACCTTCGAGACGGAGTTTGGGACCATGGGCCTTTGCGTCTGCTTTGACTTCCGCTTTGAAGAGCTGGCCCGGTGCATGTGCCTCCGGGGGGCCAAGTGCGTCTTTGTCCCCGCCGCCTTCAACATGACCACCGGCCCCGCCCATTGGGAGCTGCTGTTCCGCCAGCGGGCGGTGGATAACCAGTGCTTCACCGTGGGGGTTTCTCCCGCCCGGGACGAGGCGGCCTCCTACACGGCCTACGGCCATTCCATCGCCGCAGACCCCTGGGGCTCCATCCTCTGTCAGGCCGGGGCCGGGGAGGCCACGCTGTATGCCGACCTGGATTTCCGCCGGGTGGATTCCATCCGCCGCCAGCTTCCCATCCTCTCCGCCCGCCGGGCGGACCTCTACGAGGTGCGGGAGCGGTGAGCGGCGGGACCTTCGCCCGGTTCCGGGATATTGTACGCCGTCCCCTGCCACCGGGTGGCGGACCGCTTCGGCGGCACCAAGGCCGCGTTTGACGCCTGGGCCCCGGGTACTCAGCGGGCCCTGCTGGAGGCGGAGGGCGTGCCCTTCCGGCCTGACGGCACGGTGGACCTGGAGAAATGCCAATGGGACCCCTTTGCGGAATAGCAAACGCGTGAAGGCATCGGCCTTCACGCGTTTTTCAGCTCTTCGGAGATATCCCGGGTGGCGTATCCGTTCAGCTCCATTCCCGCCGTATGGCCCGCCAGGTACTCGTAATAGCCCTGGGCCGCGATCATGGCCCCGTTGTCCCCGCAGAGGCGGAGGGGCGGCAGGTACAGCCGGATTCCCTCCGCCCGGCAGGCCCGTTCCAGGTCCGCCCGGATGATGGAATTCGCCGCCACGCCTCCGGCGGCCACGATGGTCCTCCGTCCCGTGAGCCGCGCCGCCTCCATGCAGCGGGGCGCCAGGGTATCGCTGACGGCCTGGGTGAAGTCCCGGGCCAGGGCCGCCCGGTCCAGCTCTTCTCCCACCTGCCCGGCGTGGTGGGCCAGGTTAACCACCGCTGTCTTCAAGCCGGAAAAGCTCATGTCCAGGGGCGCGCCGTCCACATGGGCGTGGGGCAGCGTATACACGCCTCCCGCCGACTGCCGGGCCAGCTCGTCTATGGGTTTCCCGCCGGGGTAGGGCAGGCCCAGCACCCGGGCCGCCTTGTCGAAGCACTCTCCCGCCGCGTCGTCCCGGGTGCCACCCAGGATGCGCATGTCCGTATAGCCCGCCACGTCGATGAGGAGCGTATTTCCCCCGGAAACCGCCAGGGCCAGGAAGGGGGGCTCCAGCTCGGGGAAGGCCAGATAGTTGGCGGCAATATGCCCCCGGATATGATGGACGGGGATCAGGGGGACCCCCAGCCCCAGGGCGGCGGACTTGGCGAAGCTCAGCCCCACCAGCACCGCGCCGATGAGCCCCGGCGCGCAGGTCACCGCCACCGCGTCGATGTCCGCCCGGGTGCAGCCCGCGTCCGCCAGGGCCTTCTCCGTCAGGGCGGCGATGGCCTCCACATGCTTCCGGGAGGCGATTTCCGGAACCACGCCGCCATACAGGGCGTGGACCTCCACCTGGGAGGCGATGGCGTCGGACAGCACGGTCCGCCCGTCCTCCACCACCGCCACGGCGGTTTCGTCGCAGGAGGACTCAAAGCCTAAAATTTTCACGGGTTTCCCCCCTTAATCTTCGTTCCATGGCACCTGCGCGATGGGGCCCGCCTCCGGGTCCCGGGGAATGCGGACGTAGCGGCCGTACTTCTCCCTGGGGAAGCGGTTCTGGTAGATGAACCGGTTTTCCTCCATCAGCCGCTCGTCCGGCACGGGCTTTTCCGAGAGGTACAGCGTCTTGTAGTGGGCCCCGAAGACGTCCGTGTCATACCCGGCGGTCCGCAGGCCGCAGCGGGCGTAGAAGCCCAGACGGCGCTCCGCCATCCCCGGGTCCGGGGCGTGGGCCGGGGCCTCGCTCTCCACCAGGATCACCTTGTCCGGCTCCGCCCGGCGGAGCAGCTCCAGCATCCGGGCTCCCGCGCCGCCGTTCCGCCGGCCCTCCGCCACGCAGAGGTAGTCCAGCAGCGCCCAGCCGGGGCGGCCCAGCCACAAAAAGCACTCTCCCGCGATTTCCTCCCCGTCAAAGAGGCACCAGGGCCGGTAGCAGCCGTCCCGGCACATGGCCTGGATATTGGCCAGGGGCTTCAGCTCCGCCGGGGGGAAGGAGGGCTTCAAATCCCGCCCGTAGACCATCGCCACCTGCGACCGCGAGGCCAGTTTCAGTTCCATCATGCGTTCTCCTGTTCTCCGGTGAGGTCCAGGGTCATGATGACCGCGTCCTCCCTGGGATGTTCGTAATAGTTTTTCCGCCGCCCCACGCCCCGGAAGCCCCGGCTTCCGTACAGGGCGATGGCGGCGTAGTTGGAGGCCCGGACCTCCAGGGTCAAAAAGGCCAAGCGGTTCCCCCTGGCAAAGTTCAAAAACACCTGCAAGAGCTGTCCCGCCACGCCCCGGCGGCGGCAGTCCGGCCGGACGGCGATATTGAGGATATTTCCCTCGTCCAGCACTACCTGGAGTCCCGCGTAGCCCGCCACGGCCCCCTGTCCGTCCAGGGCCACCAGGAAGGCGGCCAGATCGTTCTCCAATTCCTCCTTCAGCATGTTCCGGGACCAGGGGTCCGGGAAGCAGACCCGCTCCAGCTCCGCCACCTCGTCCAGATGGTCCCCGTTCATGGGGACGATTTGAACCTTCATGTTCTGTTCCATAAATGCTCCTTCCTATGCGGTTTCCCGGCTGTATAGTTGAAGCACTGAAACATCCGCAAAATGCGGATGTTCCACCAGCGGGCCGAAGACCCGCTGGACGGGCCCTGCCCGTGCGCCTCGACTATGAAGTCAAACACACGGCCGCTTATGCGGCCCCTGGCGGCAGTTTTTCTGCCGCCAGATTGAAAAGAATCCGCATGATTCTTTTCAAGTGTGTTGACTATAGAGCCCAATCCCCAGCAAAATCAGGGCCCCGCCCAGAATCACCAGCCCGCCGGGCCGCTCCGCAAAGAGGAACAGGCCGTACAGGGCGGAAAACACCGGCTCCAGCAGCTTCACCGTGGAGATAAAGGCCGGGGGCAGGTATTTGAGGCCCCAGCTGAACACGCTGTGGCCCAGCAGGGTGCAGAACACCGCCAGCCCCAGGCCCGTCAGCAGGTTTACCGGGCCGTACCCCAGCAGGGGCGTCCCGGTAACCAGGGCGATGCCCAGCAGCGTCCCGGAGGCCGAGAGGTAGACCAGGTATGTATAGGCCGTAGTGCTCAGCCGTTCCCGGCATACGGCCCCCAGCATGGTGTACACCGATACGCACGCCGCCCCCGCCAGGGCGATCAGGTCCCCCGTCAGGGCCCCCGTCCCCCCGGAGCGGTCCGCCAGGGCCACCAGGGCGCCGCCGCCGAAGGCCGTCAGCACCGCCAGCCACGCCCGGGGGCTGAGCTTTTTCTTTAAAATCAGCGCCGAGGCCAGGGCCACAAACAGGACCTCCGTGTCCACCAGTACCACCGCCGAGGCGATGGAGGTCCGGTTCAGGGCCTCAAAATAACAGGCGAAGTGGAGGCCCAGAAAGGCTCCGCTGAGGAGGCTCAACAGCAGCTCCCGCCGGGTCAGGCCGGAGAGGCTTCCCCCCCGCAGGGCCGCCGGCGTCATCAGCGCCGCCGCGAACACCATCCGGTACAGTGCCAGGATGAGGGACGGCGCCGTGGACCACCGGACCAGCAGGGCCGACAGGGACACCCCCGCCACGCCCAAGAGAACGATCAGGCGCTTCATGCCAGCGCCTCCCTCCGGTGCCCCAGATGAATGCCGATATGGCCGATTCCCAAAATTAAAACTCCCGGCAGCAGCCACCAAACCCGGCCGTAAATTCCCAGCAGGAAAAACGCCGCCACCGGCAGGCTGGCCCCCGCCACGGGGACGCCCAAGAGTCCCGCGGTGAAGTCCGCCATGGTCCGGGGGCTTTGGAAATAGCGGACCCACCAGCATTCGTATAAGGCCATCAGCGCCGCCGCCCCCGCCAGCCACCAGGACCAGCCGGACCAGGGCCCCAAACGGATCCCCGTGCTCAGCAGGGCCCCGCAGGTGACCCAGACCTGGCCGGTCCGCTCCAGCAGGGTGAGGCGGCGGTCTTCACGGGAGGGGTCGTAGTCCCTGGGCTTCCGGCGGGTCCACAGGAGATTGGGAACGATTAGCGCCAGCAGAAACAGCGCCCCCAGCCAGGAAAGCCCGATCTGCTCCGTCATCCCTTCGCCTCCAGCCAGTTCTTCCCCCAGTGGGCCTCCGCCGTCAGGGGGACGGAGAGCTGGACCACGTGCTCCATCTCCTCCTCCAGCAGCCGGGCCACGGCCTCCGCCTCCGCCTCGGGGCATTCCACGATCAGCTCGTCGTGGACCTGGAGCACCAGCCGGGCCTGGGGCTTCTCCGCCCGGAGGCGCTTCCAAACCGCCGCCATGGCCAGCTTCATCACGTCCGCCGCCGTGCCCTGGATGGGCATGTTCAGGGCCACCCGCTCGCCGAAGGACTGCATATTCTTATTGGAGGAGGTCAGCTCCGGCAGGTCCCGGCGGCGGTGGAGCAGGGTCTCCACATACCCCGCCTCCCGGGCCTTCCGGACCACCTCGTCCATATAATGCCGCACGCCGGGGAAGGCGGCGAAGTAGCCGTCCATGTATTCCCTGGCCTCCGCCATGGTGACCCCCAGGTCCTGGCTGAGGGAGAAGGGGGAGATGCCGTAGACAATGCCGAAGTTCACCGCCTTGGCCCGGCGGCGCATCTCGTGGGTCACGTCCTCCCGGTTCACATGGAAGACCTTGGCCGCCGTCTCGGCGTGGAAGTCGCCTCCCGCTAGAAACGCCGTCTCCATGGCCTCGTCCCCGGCGATGTGGGCCAGGATGCGCAGCTCGATCTGGGAGTAGTCCGCGTCCACCAGCGCGCAGCCCTCCGCCGCCGTGAACATCCGGCGGAACTCGCTGCCAAGGTCCGTCCTTGTGGGGATGTTCTGCAAGTTCGGCTCCGTGGAGCTGAGGCGGCCCGTGGCGGTGACGGTCATCTGGAACTTCGTCCGCACCCGCCCGTCGGGGTCCATGGCCTTCAAAAGGCCGTCGGCGTAGGTGGATTTCAGCTTGGCGTACTGCCGGTACTCCAGCACCGCGTCCACAATGGGGTGCTGAAAGCGGAGCTTTTCCAGCACGTCGGCATTGGTGGACCAGCCGGTCTTGGTCTTCTTCCCGTGGGGGAGGCCCAGGCGCTCAAACAGCACCTCTCCCAGCTGCTTCGGGGAGTTGATGTTGAAGGTCCCCCCGGCCATCTCGTAAATGGCGGCCTCCTGCCCGGCGATCCGGGCGGACAGGCTCTCGCCGAAGTCCCGCAGGGCCCGGGCGTCCACGCCGCAGCCCGCCCGCTCCATCTCCGCCAGCACCCGGCAGAGGGGCAGCTCGGCGGTCTGGAACAATTCCCACTGGCCCCGCTCCCGGAGCCTGGGGGCCAGGGCGCCGTACAGGGCCTCCACCGCCGCGGCATAGCGGTCCAGGGCGGCGGCGGCGTCCCCGTTTCCCAGGAGGGAGAAGGCGTCCGGCTCCAGGTACAGCGGCTGGGGCAGCTCCTCGTTGAAGTAGGAGACAAAGAGGCGCTGAAGGTCATAGCTCCCCGCCGTGGCGTCCAGCAGGTAGGCCGCCAGGGCCGTGTCAAAGATGAAGCCCTCCGCCGGAAGGCCGTTTTCCAGCAGCGTCCGCGTCAGGTCCTTGACGTTGTGGGAGACCTTTTTGACCTCCTCCGAAAAAAGGGCCGACAGCAGGCCGTTCCAATCCCCCTGATAGCGCTCGAAGAACAGCTCCGCCATTACGGCGCGGCCCTCTCCCGTCTCGCAGAAGACCCCCGCGGCGGAGCAGTCCGGCAGGGCCAGCAGGGACACGTGGTCCGCCGCCTTCCAGAGGTCCAGCAGCTCCGCCCCCCGGGCGGGGTCCGTCACGGTCTCCACGGCGGCGGCGGCTTCCTTCCGGGCCTCGGGGGCCGGGGCGGCCCCGGCGCTGAGGCCGAATTTCTCCATGAGCTTGGTGAACTCCAGCTTCAAAAACAGCGGATAGGCCCCGGGGCCCGGGGCCCTGCGCAGATTGTCCTCCGGGTAGAAGTCCAGGGGCGCGTCGGTGACGATGGTGGCCAGCCAGCAGGAATGCCGGGCGTCCGCCTCCCCCTCCGCCAGCTTTTTGACCATGCCGGGCTTGGCGGGAGTATCCGGGGCGGTCACGATTTCCGGCATGTGGGCATAGAGATGGTCAATGGAGCCATACATTTGAATCAGGCCCATGGCGGTCTTTTCCCCCACGCCCTTCACGCCGGGGATGTTGTCGGAGCTGTCCCCCATCAGGGCCTTGAGGTCGATCATATGAATGGGGTCAAAGCCGTATTCCTCCCGGAAGGCCGCCTCCGTCATGTCCTTTGTGGTGGTCTGGCCCATGCGGGTGGAGACCAGCTTCACCCGGGTCGTTTCGTTGATAAGCTGGAGGCTGTCCTTGTCCCCGGTGACCACGACGCACTCCCAGCCCGCCGCCCCGCATTTCCGGGAGATTGTGCCCAAAAGGTCGTCCGCCTCCCAGCCCTCCAGCTCATAGCGGGGGATGTTCAGCGCGTCCAGGACTTCCTTTAAAACCGGCACCTGCATCCGCAGCTCCTCCGGCATGGGCTTCCGGGTGGCCTTGTAGGCCGCGTCCGCCTTGTGGCGGAAGGTGGGGGCGTGGAGGTCGAAGGTGACGCACAGCGCGTCCGGGGCCTCCTCCCCCTCCAGGCGCAGAAGCGTCGTCAGGAAGCCGAGGACGGCGTGGGTATAGAGCCCGTCCCGGGTCGTCAGGGGCCGGATGCCGTAATAGGCCCGGTTGATGATGCTGTTTCCGTCGATGACCATGAGCTTCATAGGGGAAACCTCCTGTCAAAAGGAAAAATTACAGTCTGGATGATTATACCACGTCTAAACCGGATTCACAACAGCGGAAGCTCCTGTTTTTCGTTTCCGGTTTGTCGCTTTTTGTTTTTCTTTTGTAACTTCTTCCCGAAGGGAAGCTGTTATACTTTATAATAAGTATTTGATACAAGGAAAGGAGTTCTGTCCATGCGCCGATTAGAAGTCTTCACCCTGGCGCTGGCCTGTCTGCTCACGCTCACCGCCTGCGGCGGCGGGGCGGAGGCGCCGGACGCCGGGCGGGACCCGCTTCCCCCGGACGGCGGCGAGGATATGACCGTCTATGACTGCGGCGGGCTGAGCGTGGCCCTGCCCACCGAACACCTGGACCTCCTGCGGGTAGATACGGACTTCCCCGACGCTGAGGAGAGCTGGAAGCCCCTGATCTCCGTTTACGAAAAAGCCTCCTACGAGGCGGCCATGGAGGACTTCGGCGGCGAGGGGGGCTTCCTCTTCGGCTTTCTGGCGATGGACCAGGCGGCCTTTGAGCAGCACATCAGCTCCGACGGCTCCGGCATCGAGGTCTTCGCCGCCGACGGGGAGCGGTACTACGCCTACACCTACCCCACCGACGTGCAGTTCTACCGCCCGGATGCCGAAAGCGTCCCGGACCACCCGGACTGGCCTGTGTGGGAGAAGCTCTGCAAGCTGGGCCCCCAGGTCCGGGAGGACTTCCTCACCCGAAACAACCTCCAGTCCTTCTCCGTTCAAGACTTCCTGGGCCGGCTGGACGAAAGCGGGGGCCATGTGGTCCTAAAATACTACCCCTATTTCCTAAAGGACGGCGATACCCGCATCTACAATCAGCTCCTCCTCCGCCAGCCCGCCCGGCAGGGCGAGGGGGGCCTGTGGGCCGTAGAGCAGTGGCTGGACGAGCGGGGCACTCAGTACCTCTACTTCCCCGACAGCGGCAAGCCCGCCGCCGAGCATTACGCGGACCTCCAGGCGGCGTGCGACGCCGGGGAGCATCCCGAGCTGCTGACCCCCGTTGGGGCGGCGGAGGCCTTTGTGAAAGACTACTTCGGCCACGAGACCGCCGAGGGCAGCTTTGAGCGGGTCCCGGAGGTGGACCAGGGCTACATGGAGCGGAACCAGCGCCTCCAGCAGCTGGTGCTGGACCTGGAATTCCGGCCGGAGGACATGGAGGATATGGACCTTCTAAACTGCGTGGGCGAGGCCACGGCGGACAACTGGGGTGTTCTGGGCCGGTTTATGTACGGCTCCGACTGGTTCAATCCCCTGATGGACGCTGTGGCAAAGGCCGCCGTGGGGGAGAACCAGCAGGACCGGGACCGGGCGGTCATGTCCTTCTTCCTGGCAACCAGGGACGCGCGGGCGGATTTCCAGACGCCGTTGAGCGGGATTCTTGCCACCCAGGCCGAGGCGGACTCTCCCGCCTTTGAAGCCGCCTTGTCAGAGTTCCCGGAGGAGGACCAGGCGTACATCCTGCCGTTCTCCGGCATGGTGAGTACCAGCGTCCGCCTCCCGTCCTAGAAAAGTTTTTCACTTTTCAAAAATTTTCTCACGCCTCCCCTTGCTTTTCTCCATTCTTTGTATTAAAGTAGAAGTATCAAATACAAAAAGGAGACTGTCAACATGAAAGTTCTGGAAACCAAGAACGCCCCCGGCGCCATCGGTCCCTATTCCCAGGGTTTTGAAGTGAACGGTTTTGTCTATACCTCCGGCCAGATCCCCGTGGACCCCGCCACCGGCGAGGTGCCCGCCGGCATCGCCGCCCAGGCGGAGCAGAGCTGCAAGAACGTGGGTGCCATCCTGGAGGCCGCCGGCGCCGGCTTCGACAAGGTGTTCAAGACCACCTGCTTCCTGGCCGACATGGGCGATTTCGCCGCCTTCAACGAGGTCTATGCCAAGTATTTCACCTCTAAGCCCGCCCGCTCCTGCGTGGCCGTGAAGGACCTGCCCAAGGGCGTCCTCTGCGAGATCGAGGCCATTGCCGCGAAGTAAGTTTCCACCGCAAAAAAAGTTCCCCTCCGAGAGGAGGGGAACTTTTTTTGCGGAAGGCGATGTACTCAATCTGTTCCAACCTTCTTGATGTCCTTGTCCTTGGGCAGGACCAGGCTCAGGATGATGGACACCACGAAGACCACGGCCACCACGTTGGAGGAAAACACGGACTGGATGGTCTCCGGGAAAATGTTCCAGATATCCGCCTCGCTGGTCGCGGTGAAGCCGATGCCGATGGCCAGGGACAGCGACGCGATAGTCACGTTCCGCTGGGAGAAGCCGCAGTTGGCGATCATCTGCATGCCCGAAATGACGATGGAGCCGAACATCATGATGGTGCACCCGCCCAGCACGGACTCCGGCAGGGAGGCGAAGAAATTGCCCACCGGCGGCAGCAGGCCCGCCAGCAGCATGCATACCGCGCCGGTCATGATGGTAAAGCGGTTCACCACCTTGGTCATGGCCACCAGGCCCACGTTCTGGGAGAAGGAGGTCACCGGCGGACAGCCGAACAGGGCGGCGATGGTGGACGCGTAGCCGTCGCAGGCCAGGGAGCCGGAAATCTCATCACTGGTGATCTCCCGGTCCAGGCCGCCGGAGACCAGGGCGGAGGTATCCCCGATGGTTTCCGCCGCAGAAACCAGGAAGATGATGCAGGCGGAGGCCACGGCGCCGGGGTGGAACTCCGGCATGTAAGGCAGGAAACGGGGCAGGGCGATGAGCCCGCCGGACATCAGCGTCCCCAGGTCCACCTTGCCCATGAAAATGGCGGCGATGTAACCCACCACCAGGCCCGCCAGGACGCTGAGCTGTTTCAGGTAGCCCTTGGACAGGGTGTTCCACAGGAGGCATGCCGCCAGGGTGATGACGCCCAGCAGCAGGTTCTGGGCGGAGCCGAAATCCTCGGCATAGCCGCCGCCGAAGGACCGGGTACCCACAGTGAAGAGGGAGAAGCCGATGGCCGTCACCACGGAAGCGGCCACGATGGGCGTGATAATCTTCCGCCAGTACTTGGCCAGAAGGCCCAGGGTGCCCTCCAGCAGGCCGCCTACGATGACCGCCCCGACGAGGGAAGGATAGCCGTAGTTGGCGGCGATGGAGCTGAGCACCGCCACGAAGGTAAAGCTGACCCCCATGACCACCGGCAGCCGGGACCCGATTTTCCAAATTGGATACAACTGAATCAAGGTCGCGATGCCAGCCACGAACATGGCGTTTTGCAGCAGGACCGCCACCTCGGCCTGGCTGAGGGCCGGCTGGGCGGAAGCGGCGATGAGGGTAATGGGGGCCAGGTTGGAGACGAACATCGCCAGGATGTGCTGGAGGCCGAAGGGGATGGCCTTTCCAAGGGGCACCCTCCCGTCCAATTGATAAATGTTGTGGATGCTGGATTCCGGGGCTTGCCGTGTCTGGTTCATAGAAGTCGCTTCCTTTCTCCTCATCATGCCCGGCCGCGCCGCCGGGTCCTTGACTTCTATTATATGCACAAAGGTCGACCTTTGTCAAACAAATTTTTTGTTTTTATTACAAAAAATTTGGAGCATAAAAGGAGGACCTGCCTCCGCAGGTCCTCCAGCGTGTTCTGCTTCGCTGCTTCTCACAGCCAGGCGGTTCCCAAAAGCTCGTCCTTTCCCGGGCGGCCCATCAGCTCCGGGACCACGTCCCGGGCCTGCCGGCCCTCATACAGCACCTCATAGGCGCACCGGCAGATGGGCATTTCCACGCCCTCCCGGGCCGCCAGCTGGTGGACGCTCTCGGCGGCGTAGTAGCCCTCCACCACCGCTCCGACCTCCTTCATAGCCTCCTGGACAGATTTGCCCTGGCCTATGAGGATGCCCGCCCGGTTGTTCCGGGAGTGCATGGAGGTGCAGGTGACGATCAGGTCCCCCATGCCCGCAAGGCCGCCGAAGGTCCGCCGGACGCCGCCCAAGTGCTCTCCCAGCCGGGTGATCTCCGCCATGGCCCGGGTCATCAGCAGGGCCTTTGTGTTGTCCTGGAAGCCCAGGCCCGCGCAGATGCCGCAGCTGAGGGCGATGACGTTTTTCAGCGCCGCCGCCAGCTCCACACCCACAATATCATAGCTGGTGTAGACCCGGAAGCAGTCGCTCATGAAGGCCTCCTGGACGAAGCGGGCCTCCTCCAGCTCCGGGCAGGCGGCCACGCAGGCCGTGGGCAGCCGGAGGCCCACCTCCTCCGCGTGGGAGGGGCCGGAAAGGGCCACGATTCCCCGGCACACGTCCCCGGTGGCCTCCCGTAAAACCTGGCTCATGCGGAGATTCGTGTCCCGCTCGATGCCCTTGGAGACGGTCACCAGAACCATCCCGGGCCGGAGATAGGGGGCGATGTTCTTCCCCGTCTCCCGGACGGCGAAGGACGGCGGCGCGCTGACCACCAGCTCCGCTCCCTCCAGGCAGCTCAGGTCCCCGGTGATCTTCAGCGCCTCCGGCAGGGGAATGCCCTTTAAAAGTGGATTTTCCCGGGTCCGGGCCATCTCCTCCGCCTTGGCGGGGGTCCGGGACCAGAGGGTCACGTCGTGTCCGTTGCCGCACAGCACCAGCGCCAGGGCCGTGCCCCAGCCGCCGCTGCCCAGTACCACCGCTTTCATGCTCCGCCCTCCTTCTTCTTGTGGAACGAGAGCTTTCGTTCCGTGCCGTGAAGCAGCCGCTGGGCGTTGCCCCGGTGCTGCCAGACCACCAGCCCCCCCAGGAGGAAGGCCAGCACTACGATTCGAACCTCCGGATAGCAGTACCAGCTGATAAAGGGGAAGCTGGCCCCGGCCCACAGGGAGCCCAGGGACACATACCGGGTCAGAGCCGTCAGGATCAGGAAGCCCCCCCAGACCACCAGGGCGATGCGCCAGTCAATCATGAGGGCGATGGCGCCGCCGGAGAGGATGCCCTTGCCGCCCTTGAAGCGGAACATACAGGGGAACATGTGGCCCAGGAGGCAGAACAGGCCCGCCCAGTATTTGGCCGTCACGGCCCCGCCGAACACGGTGCTGGTCAGCAGCACGGCAATCACCGCTTTCAGCACGTCGCAGAGAATCACCACAAAGGTCAGCCCGCCGCCAAAGGTCCGGTGAAAATTCGTCAAGCCTGCGTTTCTGCTGCCGTGGTTCCGGATGTCATCCCGGAGGATATACTTGGACACAATCACCGCGCCGTTGAAGCAGCCCAGAAAATAGGACACTACGGCCGTTCCGCCATAGATTAGGAGCATCGCCAGCCACAGGTTCTCCATACTCAAACCTCCTTGTCGCCCCTCTGCCGGATGGAAATGCGGATGGGCGTTCCCTCCAGGCCGAAGGTATTGCGGATGCAGTTCTCCAGATACCGCTGATAGGAAAAGTGGAACAGCCGGGTGTCGTTGCAGAAGATGACGTAGTGGGGCGGTTTCACGCCCACCTGGGTCATATAGTAGATTTTCAGCCGCCGGCCCTTGTCCGTGGGGGGCTGGACCCGGGTCTGGGCGTCCGCCAGCACGTCGTTCAGCATGCCGGTGGTGATGCGGGTGGCCGCCTGGTTGCTGACGTAGTCGATGAGCTCAAAGAGCCGGTCCACCCGCTGGCCCGTCTTGGCGGAGATGAAGAGGATGGGGGCGTAGGCCATGAAGCTCAGACCCTCCTGGACCTCCTTGCGCATGCGGTCCATGGTCTTGCCGTCCTTTTCCACCAGGTCCCACTTGTTCACCACGATGATGCTGGCCTTTCCCGCCTCGTGGGCCAGGCCCGCCACCTTCGTGTCCTGCTCCGTGACTCCCTCCGTGGCGTCAATCAGAATCAGGCACACGTCCGAGCGCTCGATGGCCATAGTGGCCCGGAGGACGCTGTACTTTTCAATGGCCTCCTCCACCTTGCTCTTGCGCCGGAGGCCCGCCGTGTCGATGAAGACGAATTTGCCCTTGTCGTTTTCAAACCGGGAGTCGATGGCGTCCCGGGTGGTGCCCGCCATGTCGGAGACAATCACCCGCTCCTCCCCCAGGATTTTGTTCACCAGGGAGGACTTTCCCGCGTTGGGCTTTCCGATAACCGCCACCTTGATGGCGTCGTCCTCCTCTTCCTCCCCGTCCTCCGGCGGGAAGTACTGGAGGCAGGCGTCCAGCAGGTCCCCGGTTCCGTGTCCGTGGATGGCGGAGACGGCGATGGGGTCCCCCAGGCCGAGATTGTAGAACTCGTAGAAATCCGGGTCCGGGGCCCCGGTGGAGTCCATCTTGTTCACCGCCAGCACAATGGGCTTCCCGCTGCGCAGCAGCATGGCGGCCACCTCCTGGTCCGAGGCGGTGAGGCCCGTCCGGATGTCCGTCAAAAAGACAATCACCGCGGCGGTCTCAATGGCGGTCTGGGCCTGGTCCCGCATGAACTCCAGAATCTGGCTGTCCGTCCGGGGCTCGATGCCGCCGGTGTCCACCAGGGTGAAGGCCCGGCCGCACCAGTCGGACTCCCCGTAGATGCGGTCCCGGGTGACGCCGGGGGTGTCCTCCACGATGGACAGGCGTTTCCCGATGATTTTATTGAACAGCATGGACTTGCCCACGTTGGGGCGGCCCACGATGGCGATGATAGGCTTTGGCATAAGGGGGCTCCCTCCCGGCGGCGCGCGCCGCCTTGTTTTTTTGAAACATATAAATCCAGTTTCATTATAACCGGGATGGGCCAAAGGCGCAAGGGAAATCTTTCCGGGAATGGGAAAAGGCGGAGGCATTCAGCCTCCGCCCCAGGAATTTACCGTTTGCAGCGGCAGCCCGCCGCGCTGATTGCCAGGGACGCCAGAAACACCCCCGCCAGGGCCAGCAGAGCCAACGGCAAAAGGGAACGAACGTTCTCCGCCAGGAAGGTCAAGTCGGACAGGGCCCACATGCCGGCCTCAAAATTTTTGATGGCGTAAAAGAAGAAGAAGGCCAGGGGAAAGCAGGTAAACTGCGCAACCTGGCTGCCAAGCCAATAGTAAAAGGGCAGATTGAACGCCGCCCAGACCGGCGGAGTCACCGCCGCCACCAGAACCGACCATCTCAATGCCTCCGGCAGGAAGGTCCGGTAAAAGGCGAAAGCCGCCAAATTGGATACCACGGCCCCCGTTATGCTCACCAGCACCGTCAGCAGGACCACGGCGTATTTCCCCGCGACCACCTTCCCCGCGCCTACCGGCAGGGTCCGCTGGTATTTCCCCCAGGCCGTCTTCTCCTCCTTCTCCAGGGCCGTGAGATGCAGAAGGCCCACCATCATATCCAGGGCAAATGAGAACAGCATCCCGGCGTAAACGCCGCTTTCGGCCGCGAACAGAATCAAAAGTCCCCCCAGCACCAGCAGGACGATTTTGTCGACGCCCTTGAAAAACAGGCACAAATCCTTGTAAATGATTCCCCTCATGACGCTTCCCCCTTGATATAAAACAGCATGATGTCCTCCAGGGACGCGGCGTCCGCCACGGCCTTGGGATACTTCTTTCCGGCGGTGGAGCGGTCCCGGACCAGATACTCCGCGCTGACCCCCGTCTCCCGCCGGACGATGTAATCCCCCGGCTCCACCTCCGTGCCCTTGCCGCAGCGGAGGATGCCGTATTGGTCCAGAAGCACGTCCTTCTCCTCCTCGAAGACGATCTTCCCCTGGTGAATCAGCACCACATAGTCGGCGATCTTCTGGATATCCGAGGTAATGTGGGAGGAGAAGAACACGGAATGCTCCTCATCCTGGATAAAATCCAGCAGGATGTCCAGAATCTCGTCCCGGATCACCGGGTCCAGGCCCGCCGTGGCCTCGTCCAGAATCAGCAGCCGGGGCCGGTGGGCCAAGGCGGCGGCAATGGACAGCTTCATCTTCATGCCCTTGGAAAAGGTTTTGACCCGCTTCCGCTCCGGCAGGGCGAAGCGCTTCAAATAACCTCGGTACGCCTGGCCGTCCCAGACGGAATACACCCCGGAGAGGACCTTTTCCACGTCCAGAGGCGTGAAGGCCTCCGGGAAATTACAGGCGTCGAACACCACGCCCAGGTCGTTTTTCACGGCGGGGCCGGCATGATCCTGGCCCAGAAGCTCCACAGTCCCGCCGTCTTTTTTCAGATCGTTTAAAATCAGGCGGATGGTGGTGCTCTTCCCCGCGCCGTTTTCCCCGATAAAGCCCACTATGCGGCCCTTGGGCACCTGAAAAGACACGCGGTCCAGGGTGAAGCCCGGGAAGCGCTTGGTGAGGTCCCGGACCAAAATGCTGTTTTCCATGCTCAATCTCCTTCTTCATAAAACAATGTCAGGATGCCCGTCAGTTTCTCCAGCGGGATGCCGTGGGAGCGGCCCAGCTCCGCCGCCCTTTGCAGCAGGCCCTCCGCCTCCCGGAGCCGCTCCTCCCGGATAAACTCCTGATTTTGCGCCGCCACAAAGCTGCCCTTGCCGGAGACCGTTTCGATGAAGCCGTCCCGGGTCAGGTCCTCATAGGCCCGCTGGACCGTGATAACGCTGAGGTGGAGCTCCTTCGCCAGGGCCCGCATAGAGGGCAGGGCCTCCCCGGCGGTTAAGGTTCCGTCCATGATCTGCGTCTTGATCTGCTGGCAGATCTGCTCATAAATCGGTTTGCCGCTGCTGTTGCTGATGAGAATGTCGATAAGATCGCCTCCTTTGTGCCATTCGTACCGTGCGTACTGGTTCGTTAAGTACACTATAGACGCTTACGGGCCGTTTGTCAAGAGGGAAACGAAAAAAGAGGGGGAAAAATCCCCCCCTCCTGTCTGGCTGGTTCAGCCGTCCGCCTGCCAGACCTCAAAACGCAGCAGCCACACATCGCCGTCCCCGTCAACCATTCCCACCACCTCCGGGGTAAGCTCCACCGGTTCCATGCCGTCCACCACATCCAGGCGTTCATCCCCCGGATCCAAATAGAAAAACCACTGCGGGAAGGGCTTTCCGCCGGACTGCCGGAGCATCCCCGCCTCCAGCACCGTGACGCTCGCTCCAGGATAAACGGTGTAAACCGGGTACTCCCAAAGCTCCGGGCCCCCGTCATTGCAGAAGTCCTGCCCAACCTCCCGGACATTGGTAATTTCGATTTTTAGCCCGCCGTATTCAAACAGATCGGTTTCTCCCCTGACCTCCTTCGGAGAATCGAAGGCGGCCCAGAACACGAACACCGCCAGCAGGGCGATTCCGGGGAACAGCAGGGACCTGTAACGGCGGACCGGCTTGCGGGGGCGCTTCATCGAACGCATGGGATACGCTCCTTTCTATTTAAGAAAAAAGAGAGGGGAGACAAGCTCCTCTCTCTTGATCCAACAGAACCTTACTTCGAGACGACGGACTTCACGACCTTGATCTCCCGGCCGTTGTAAGTACCGCACTCCTGGCACATTCTGTGGGGCAGGTGCATCGCACCGCATTTGGGGCACACGACCAGATTGGGGGCCGCCAGCTTCCAGTGGGAGCTGCGCCGCTTGTCCCGTCTTGCTTTGGATACTTTACCCTTGGGTACTGCCATTGTGACACCTCCTTAATCCTACAAAAGGCGCGGAGCGCGCTTCTCGTTATTTGTTCTCCAAAAGGCTTGCCAGGGCCGCCAGCCGGGGGTCCGGCTCCTTCTTGCAGGAGCAGGGGCCGAGGTTCCAATCGGCGCCGCACCGGGGGCACAGTCCCTTGCAATCTTCCGAACACAGTGTTTTGCTGTCCATGTCGAGGATCAAGGCCGTCCGGGCCAGTTCGCCCGCGTCTGCCTTTCCGTCCTCCAGCAGGACGATCTCGTCGCTTTCCTCGTTCTGGAGCTCCTCCGCCAGCATACAGCGGTAATCCGTCCGCTTCTCCAGAAGGAACGCCTTCCCGCAGCGGTCGCAGACCGCGTCCAGCGTGGTCTCCGCCGTCAGGGCCAGCTCCAGCAGGTCCGCCGTGTTGCGGATCTCTCCCTCCACCGTCACCGGACGGCTGATCGGATTCCGGCCGTCAAATTCCAGCCCGGACAAATCCAGCTCAAACCGGAAGTCCAGCCGCTTGCCGGGGGTGTGGAGTATGGGCCTTACATCAATTACCATAAGCTACCTCGCAACGATACCTTACGTATTATAAAGGATGGTCCCGCCAATGTCAAACAATTTTTTCGTTTTTTGCCCTCTTTTTTATTCGTCATCGTCGTTTCCTCCAAAGGGCAGGGCAATTCCCAGAAAGGTGGGCCGGAAGCCCTTGCGGATCTTCTTCAGGGAAGCGGCCTGATACGCCTCCTTGGGCCACCGGGCGGCCCAGCCCTCCCGGAGCTTTTCCTCCAGCGGGGCGCAGGCCGGGTCCTCCATCAGCACGGGGCTGAGGAAGCAGACGATCATCTGCTTGTCGTTCAGCATCGCCAGGGAGCGGTTCCAAGGCTTTTGCCGGGCCCAGCCCTCCGCCAGGCCGTCCAGCAGCGCCTCCGCCAGGGCCGCAAGTCCCTCTTCTCCGCCGGCCAGCGCCGCCTCCCGGAACAGCGGGGCGTATTGCGCCCGGTAGTCCTGGTATGCCTGGTCGTATTCCTTCCCGGTAAACCGGTCCAGCCAGGGCTTCCCGTCCCGGACCGCCGCCAGCAGGGTCTCGGCGTTTACTTCGCTCATGATAGTTCCTCCTTCTCCGGCTTCAGCGCCGTCTATCGGACATCCCGCGGGCCAGCCCCGCCGCCAGCCCGACGCCGGGGAAAATTCCGCCGCCATAGCGGGTTTCTCCTTTACATTCTCCCGCAAAACGGGTATGATGGACAAAACCCACTCAGGAGGTCCGTCATGCGGGAGCTCACCATCGGAAAAAACGACGCCGGACAGCGGCTGGACCGCTTTGTCGCCAAGAATCTGCCCCTTCTTCCCCCGGCCCTGCTGCAAAAGTACATCCGCCTCAAGCGGGTGAAGGTCAACGGGAAGGGGGCCAAGCGGGACGCCCGGCTTCATGCGGGGGATGTTTTACAATTATATATCAACGACGAGTTCTTTGACAAGCCCCAGGAAGAAAATCTCTTTCTCTCCATCTTCCAGCCCCGGCTGAACATCGTCTACGAGGACGAAAACCTCCTCCTGGCGGACAAGCGGCCCGGACTGGTGGTTCACGCCGACGAGACGGAAAAGGTCAATACCCTTATTAACCATATCCAGGCTTATCTCTATCAGAAGCGGGAGTGGAGTCCCCGGCAGGAGAACGCCTTTGCCCCAGCCCTGTGCAACCGGATTGACCGGAACACCGGGGGGATTGTCATTGCCGCGAAAAACGCGGAGACGCTGCGGATCATCAATGAGAAAATCCGGGCCCATGAGCTGGAGAAGTCTTACCTCTGCGCCGCCGCGGGCCGGCCCCGGCCCGCCGAGGGGAAAATCGAGGGCTTCCTTTCGAAAGACGAGGCGAGGAAGCTGGTGACCTTCCACCGCCGCCCCGTTCCCGGGGGAAAGTCCGCCGCCACGCTGTACAGGACGCTGGAGACCAGGGGGGAGCTGTCCCTGGTGGAGTGCCGGCTGCTGACGGGGCGGACCCATCAGATCCGGGTCTCCATGGCGGAGATCGGGTGCCCCCTGCTGGGGGACGGGAAGTATGGCAATGGCACTGTGAACCGGAAATATCATGAGACCCGGCAGGCGCTGTATGCCTACAAGCTGGCGTTTGCGTTCCCCACTGACGCGGGGATTTTGAACTACCTCCGGGGGAGGGAGTTCGTGGTGGAGGATGTGCCGTTTCGGGAGAAGTACTTCTCCCCGCGATAGCGGCTGTGAGGACGGCCGGTTTCTTCATTGAAAAAGGACCAGATAAAGCGGCGGCGAGGGAGACTCCCCGCCGCCGCCTTTTTTACCAGCCGGTGCCTGGACCGTCACAGCGCCAGCCCTCCTCCGTGAGGTACATGTACCCGCAGCGGCTGTACACCTGGGCTCCGGCGGGCGCGTCCCCGCCCTCGCAGGGCCCGGTATTGCCCGCCTGCAAATAGTGCAGCGCCCCGCCGTTTTCGGGGACGAATATCGTGGAGTAGGCGAAGGCAAAACGCTCGCGGCCCTTTGTGTTCTCCGGGTAGAAGCCGTCCTGCTCCTCTTCCGTCAGTTCGTCAATCCAGTCCGGGAACCAGATGTCCTGATTCCGCACAAAGGTGCAGGCGTAATTACTGCCGGGAGTGGCTTTCAGCATAGCTCCTTCGTAGGCGTCCGCCCACGCCTGGACGATTTCCTCCCGGCTCTGGCCCCGGTCCGGGACGGCGGCGTCTCCTTGGAGAGCGGCGAGCTCCGCCTCGTCGTACCAAAGGCGCATGTGGTCGAAAATGCCGATGGTGGTGACCCACTCCGGGTTTCCGTTGGACTCCGCCCGGAGCCAGACGGATTCCCGGTAGGTGCTGAACAGCACCAGACTGCTCTCCGGCCAGAAGCGGAGGCTCAGGTCCCCGCCGGGGCTCATGAGCAGCAGGGACCCGGCGGGCATATCGCCGGGGTCTTCGGCATAGCTCCAATCATAATCGGAGGTAAAGCCGTATGCCAGGTTAGGCCCGTTCCCCGCCTGGGAGTCCACATCGTACCGCCCGCCTCCTTGGGAGGTCAGCAGGTTCATGTTGACGGTGTCCGCCTCCAGAAGACGGTCCATCACCGCCTGGGCTAGATTGGCGGCAGAGACGATGGAAGTCTCCGCCTGGAGCGTGGCGGTGCCCAGGTAGATGGTGTCCGAGGGCGGCATCTCCCGGAGCTTTTCCCGGACCAGCTCCTCAGAGAGGACGAGGCTGCCTTCCTGTTGGAAGCTGTAAAGATACACGAAGTCCGCGTAAGAAATCTCGTCCGAAGAGTTCCACGAGGGGACCAGGAACAGCAGATAGAGGTTCTCGGAGGAGGGAGCGGCCCAGTGATCCTGAATCCCCTCGCCCAGCGCCGGGGCGTCCTGGAGCTCCGGCGTGTGGAACTCATAGGAAACCTGCCGGAAGACGTAGAACTTCCCGTCCACCTCCAGCCCGTGGCTTTCGCCGATGCTGGTGATCCGCCAGTCATCGCAAAAAGCGCCGTCCAGGCGGGAGGCGTGGAACCGCTCCTCCACCGCCGTCAGGGCGGCGTCCTTGACGGTGAACTCCTCGTCGAACCACTCGATCATGTGGTCCGTGAAATGCCGCTGGTCGTTGTAGACCAGAAGGCTTTCCCCGTCGAAGTACAGCGTTCGGTACAGATAAGACGGGTCCGAGGATACCTGGGCCCGGAAGGGCATGGAGCGGCTGGCGGGGTCCCAGCCGTCGAAACAGAGATACGTGCCCATGGGCCAGACGGTCCACAGCAGGGGCCGCAGGTCCGCCTTGTAGTGCTTCCCGTCCCGGCGGAAGTAAAAGTGGTCGGCGTACATGTCATTGGAAACCAGCTCGTCCACGCCGTCGCCGTCCAGGTCCATGTGCTGGGAATAGTCCTCCATCCGGGCCAGGAGGACGGGCCGGCCCTCCTCGTTCAGATAGTAGTACTCATTGGTGAGGGGCCATTCCCTGTCATTTGCGTTGTAGGTGATGCAGAAGCCGTCGTGTCCCAGGAGATTGCGGAATAACGAGGCGCTGTACTTCCCGCCCGCCCCGGGGCGGAAGGACCAGAAGGGCGTGGGGATGGTACTCTTGAGGGGGGACTGGACCCCGGCGAAAATCTCACCGCCCATGGAGGACGGGGGACCCGCCTCGAAGAACATCAGGCAGTTGTCACCCAGGACATGCTCCGGGTCCTCCAGGCCCCCCAGTATGTTGCAGCTTCCGTAAGGGAAGGGAATGGGCTCCGCCTCCTTGGGCTCATAGGGCTCCAGGCCGTCCAGGGGGATGGTGATGATGGGCTCCCAGTCCGGCTGGTCCAGCGTGGTCAGGCAGGGGAGGACCACTTTTCGGATACGCTCCGCTACCTGATTCATCAGGGACATGCCGGTGGTTTCGCCTTGTTTCATTTCTGGAGCCCAGTCGGGGCAGCTGATACCGTACTGATATTGGCCGTCGCTGCCCAGAATCTCCATGTTTCTGGACAGATAATCCGGCTCCAAATCCACCCGGTAGAGGGAACAGAGCCAGCCCATGGGGTCCGAGAGGCTGGCGGACAGGGAGTAGGACATCCCCCAGTAGACCCGCAGCAGCTCGCCGTCCTCCAGGTCGAAATGCTCCGGCGGGTTCTCCGGGGTGTAGACGACCAGCTTGGACATAATGCCGCCTTCCGGTCCGCCGTAGTTTTCCAGCTCCTCCGCCAGAGTGGACACGGCCTCGTCCACGTCGTGGAAGCGGGCCGGTTCGGGGGCCGGGGTTTTGGCCCCGGTGAAGGTGACGGCGCACACCAGCGCTGCCAGGGCCACGGCGGCGAAGAGGGCCCGGCCCAGATAGACCGGGTTCTCCGCCACGCGGGTGATCCGGTCCTTGAGCTGGCGCTTCCCCGCCGTCATGGTGGTGGCGGAGAGCAGGGGATTCGCTGGGGCTTTCCGCACGGGGATGAGGGAGAGAAGGGTCCGGCCATAGGGGACCCGCTCCGCCTCCCCCAGCCGCCGGAGGGCCCCCTCGTCACAGGCCAGCTCGCAGTCCGTCCGGGAGGCCAGCGCCGCCCACCAGACCAGGGGGTCGAACCAATAGACGGTCAGGCACACCCCCCGGAGCAGGGACCAGAGGGGGTCCCTGTGCCGGGCGTGGGTCTCCTCATGAGCCAGGACGTGCCGGAGGCTGTCCGGGCTCTGGAGAGCGGCGGGGGTCAGGTAAATGGCGGGCCGGAAGAGCCCGAACAGGCAGGGGGAGGGCAGGCCGCTTTCCACCAGGTAGACCGGGTATTCCGCGCCCTCCGCAGCGTAAGGAATGCGGTACTCCCGCAGTTTCCGCCAGAACCGCAGGTTGGAGAAAACCAGCCAGGCCGCCATCACGCCCGCGCCCAGGCCCCAGACAGCCGTGAGAACATCCTTCCAGATAAAGGGCGTTTCCAATCTGACGGCGTAGGTGGTGACGGTGTTCCCATCCTCGGAGAGAACCGGATAGTCGAAGGAGCCCTCATAATCGGGTATGGCGTGGCCGGGCTTCGCTTCCTTTGCCGCCGGGAACTGGGAGGCGGGGACCGTACTCATGGGAGAGAAGTAGCGCTGGGGAGTTTCCAACCGGGTCTCCAAGGCCTGCCGGGCGGGCTCCGCCGCCGTCAGCAGGCTGAACTCCGCCGCCGGGAGGCTGGCGGGGACCAGCAGCCGCAGCAGCACCAGCCCCCACAGGGCGTATTGGGCCCGGCGGGAGAGGGTCTTCTGGAACAGCCGCCGGAGGGCCAGCAGCGCCAGGATCAGCGCGGAGGAGGTCAGCAGAATCTCCTTCATGTTCCCTCACCTCCCGCCTTGTCCAGGATGGCGGACAGCTCCGCGATGTCCGATTCGGACAATCGGCGGCTCTCCACCATGGCGCTCATCATCAGCCCCAGGCTGCCGCCGTAGACCTTGGAGAGGAAGCTCTCCGTCTCGTCCCGGGCGGCGTCCTCCCGCCGGAGGGCGGGGAAGTACCGCTTGGCCCTGCCGCCCTCCTCGTGCCGGACGGCCCCCTTGGCCTCCAGCCGGGAGAGCATGGTGATGACAGTGTTTTTGCTCCACCCGGTCTCCTCCCGGAGGGCCGCCGTCAGCTCCGTAATGGTGCTGGGGGCGTGGTCCCAGAGGCGGCGCATCAGCTTCCACTCGCTGTTGGACAGGTCAATTTTCATGAAAACACCTCCCTGCTCAGGTATACGATTGTCTACCTAAAGGGTAGCAGAAAGGTAGACGTTTGTCAACCTGAAATTTGTTACAAAGCGGAAACGCCCGCCGTCGCAAGACGGCGGGCGCTGATGTTTCAAGGGCCGGAGGAGATGTTCCACTTTTTGCCAAAATTTCCAGGCCCTTCTTATGGATTTCGACAGAAAGCCGGGCCGGGACGTGCTATAGTTACCACAGTTGAAAAGAATCCAATGGATTCTTTTCAACACAGCGCGGGTATACCGCGCTGTGGGCCGCGAATGCGGCTTTCTGTGGTGAACTTCATAGGAAACGCATAGGCGCCTTGCGCCTCGGCGGACCTGCGGTCCGCCGGTTGGAAAGGAGTGTTTACTCCTTTCCAACTGCGTTGACTATATCATCAAATTTGAGAACCTGTCCTCCCGCGAAGGCGGGAAAAAACTGGCGCATCCTGCATATTTTTGACAAAAGAGGGGAAACTTATGGAGATCCAGGTAAAGAGCGCGGACCGGAACCTGCTGCTGGAGCTCGGCGGGGAGCTGGACCACCACGGGGCCCGGAGCGCCCTCCGGGAGCTGGAGGAGGCCCTGGACGCGGCGCTGCCCCGGAAGCTGGTGCTGGACCTGTCGGGCGTGACCTTCATGGACAGCTCCGGCATCGCGGTGATCCTGCGGGCCCGGCAGAAAATGCAGCTGCTGGACGGCAGCCTGCTGGTGCGGGGCGCGTCCCCCCAGGCCCGGCGGGTGCTGGAGGCGGCGGGGATCAACCGTCTTGTGACGATCAAATAAGGAGGTTTTACATACATGAGGACCAAGGCAGTCAACGAGGTCACGATGGACTTTCCCAGCCAGAGCCGGAACGAGAGCTTCGCCCGCTCCGCCGCGGCCTGCTTCGCCGCCCAGATGGACCCCACCCTCAACGAGCTGGAGGACATCAAAACCGCCGTCAGCGAGGCGGTGACCAACGCCATCGTCCACGGCTACCCGGACGCCATCGGCGGCGTGACCCTCAAACTTCGGGTGCTGGCGGGGAATGTGCTGGAGCTGACGGTGAAGGACCACGGCCGGGGCATTCCCGACGTGGACAAGGCCCGGCAGCCCATGTTTACCACCGGCGGGGAGGAGCGCAGCGGCATGGGCTTCACCATCATGGAGAGCTTTATGGATAAGGTGACGGTGCGGTCCGCCGTGAACAAGGGGACCACGGTGGTGATGCGGAAGAAGCTGGCCCCCCGCTTGAAGAAATGAGCGCCACGCTGGAACTCCTCCGGGCGGCCCAGCAGGGGGACCGGGACGCCTGTGAGCAGGCGGTCATTGAAAACAACGGCCTGATCTGGAGCGTGGTCCGGCGGTATTACGGCCGGGGCGTGGAGCCGGACGATTTATATCAACTGGGCTGCCTGGGTTTTTTGAAGGCGGTCCAGGGCTTTGACTTCGACTATGGGACCTGCTTTTCCACCTATGCCGTGCCCAAAATTGCGGGGGAGATCCGCCGCTTCCTACGGGACGACGGGGCGGTGAAGGTGGGGCGGAGCATCCGGGAACAGGCCCAGACCCTCTACACCGCCCGGGAACGCCTCCGCCATGAGCTGGGCCGGGAGCCGGCCCTCTCGGAGCTGTCGGAGGTCACGGGCCTGACGCCGGAGGAGATCGCCCGGACGGACCTGGCCACCGACGCGCCGGAGTCCCTCCAGCAGGAGACGGCGGACGGACTGACCCTGGAGGGGTCCCTGGGCACCGAGGCCCCGGAGGAGGGGCTGGTGGAGCGCATCGCCCTCCGGGAGGCCATCGACCGTTTGCCGGAGAAGGAGCGGATGACCATTCTCCTCCGCTATTTCAAGGGCCTGACCCAGGAGCAGACGGCCCGGGTAGTGGGAGTGTCTCAGGTGCAGATCTCCCGGCTGGAGCGCCGGGGATTGAAACGGCTCCGGGAGAGCTTCGAGGTTTGAACCAGTCCTCCCCCTGAAACTCCGTCATGGTGCCCCAATAGCGCTTGGGCATGTTGCTCATCCGCAGGCGGGGGTTTTCCCGCTCCTTGATGGCGATGGTATCGTAAAACCGCTTCCACAGCAGGCGGCAGCGGGCTTCCGCCTCGTCCGGCGGGGCCATCTGGAAGTCCGCCAGGGGCCGGATGACCGACTGTCCGGGAACGTGGAACAGGGCCTCCCTGTGGGTACGGTCGTAGAGGAAAAAGCGCTCGTTGTGAAACCGGGCGGCGAAGTGCCCGCCCAGCACGGGGAGCACCCGGTTTTTCGGTTCGATCTCGCCTCCCAGCACGCCCCCCAGGTCCGAGAAGCGGACGAAGCCCTTTAAAAGATGGACCTCCCCGTTAAGGTGCTGGACGGCCCGGATGACCGGAAACAAGGTCCCGTCGGAGCGGTCCCGGAGAAAGCCGGGGCCCTCCCGGAGCAGCTTGGCCGTGAGCCGGAACAGGTGCAGCTCCTTTTCCGGCAGGCAGGTGAGGAAGCCCCGCCGCAGCAGGACGGCGGCCTCCGGGGACAGGGCGGCGACCTTCCGCAGGACCCGGGCGGCGTGGTCCGGGTCCGTGGGGACCGTCCGGGAATTGAATAGGTTGCAAATTCCATCCTCGCCGGGGTAAAACCCGGCGGGGATTTCTTTGTGGGCATAGCTGTCGAAGACGCAGGAGAGGAAGCCGTCGAAGCTGCCGTCGTAGTGATAGAAGATTTCCATAGTTGAGGACCGCGCCGTCAGGCGGTTTCCGTTTGATCGAACAGGGACAGCTGCACCGCCTCCTGCTGGGGAAGCAGGGGCCGCTCGGCGGCGATGAGCCCCCGGAGGAGGCTGTCCGGCGTGAAGCGAAGGCCCTCCGCCATTTTGCCGGAGGCGGTGAGAAAATACTGGGCCCGCTTCATCACGACCCCCAGCTTTTTCAGATTGTCAATGTGGAGGGGCCCCACCCGCCGGGCGCTCAAAATCCGCCGGGCGGAGGTGACCCCCACGCCGGGAATCCGCAGCAGGGCCTCATAGGCGGCGGTGTTGACCTCCACCGGGAAGAAGTCCAGGTGGGCCAGGGCCCAGCTGCATTTCGGGTCCACCCGGGTGTCGAAATCCGGGTGCCCCTCGTCCAGCAGCTCCTCCGCCCGGAAGCCGTAAAACCGCAGCAGCCAGTCCGCCTGATAGAGCCGGTGCTCCCGCAGCAGGGGCGGCTTCACGTCCCTGGCGGGGAGGAGGGCGTGCTCCACCACCGGGACATAGGCGGAATAGAACACCCGTTTTAGGCTGTAGCGGTCATAGAGCCCCTGGGTCAGCCGGAGGATGTGGAAGTCCGTGTCCCGGGTGGCGCCCACGATGAGCTGGGTGCTCTGCCCGGCGGGGGCGAAGCGGGGGGCGTGGCGGTACTTCACCAGCTCCTCCCGGCTCTGCCGGTTTCGGGTCTGGATCTGCCGCATGGGGGCCAGAATGGCCCGCTTGGTCTTGTCCGGGGCCAGGGAGTTCAGCCCCGCCTCGGAGGGCAGCTCGATGTTCACGCTGAGCCGGTCCGCCAGGAAGCCCAGCCGCTCCACCAGCTCCGGCGCCGTGCCGGGAATGGCCTTGGCGTGGATATAGCCGTTGAAGCGGTACCGCTCCCGCAGGAGGGACAGGCAGCGGATCATCAGCTCCGTGGTGTAGTCCGGGCTGCGGAAGACCCCGGAGGAGAGAAACAGCCCCTCGATATAATTCCGCCGGTAAAACTGGATGGTCAGGTCCGCCAGCTCCTCCGGGGTAAAGGCCGCCCGCTTTGCCTCGTTGCTCCGGCGGTTGACGCAGTACTTGCAGTCGTATACACAGCGGTTGGTGAGCAGTACCTTCAGCAGTGTGACGCAGCGCCCGTCGGCGGAGAAGGTGTGGCAGCAGCCCGCCGAGGCGGTGGAGGTGTTGCCGATATAGCCCTTTTTCGCGGTCCGGGTCCCGCCGCTGGAGGTGCAGGCGGCGTCATACTTGGCGGCGTCCGTGAGAATGGTCAGCTTCTCCAGGACGTCCATTGCTTCTTGTCCAGGCTGTCCCAAAGGCGGACGTTCCAGGACGCCGGGAGGCAGGCCGCCCTGCGGGAACGGCGGGCGGGGCGCTCGATCAGGTCGATGAGGCGGAAAAGCTGGGCGGTGAGGATGGCCACGCCCAGGAGGGTGAAGAACAGAGTCCAGCCGGTCATAGAAAGGTCCTCCTTATGGAAAATTTGTTCGAGCACCATTGTAACTCGAACAAAAGTTCTTGTCAAGAGGAAAACAAAAAAACGGCCCGTTTTTATGGGCCGTTTCAAAATGGCGGAGGGATTTATCTCCTGCTCAGGGAGCCGTCCAGATAGGCGGCGCCGCCGAAACCCAGAATCGGGAAGAACAGGAAGGGCAGCAGCGCCAAGCCCAGGCCGAACCGGGCGCTGCGGTTGAAGGCCAGGGCCAGGTCGGCGCTGTATCGAAAGAGGATGTACACATTATAAAAGGGCAGGAGCAGCCAGAGCATCCGGCGGCCGCTGCCGTAAAGCTCATGAAAGAGCAGCCAGGTCCGGTAGACCGGCACCGCCGCCTCCCAGCCCCGGCAGCCCATTTTCCGGAGGCAGCGCCACCGTCCCGCTGTTCCGGCGAGCCAGAGCAGCGCCGCTGCGGCAATCATTCCGGCCATTCCGTCCTCCCATCGTTTCCGCTGAAAATTCTGTGGGTTCTCGGGGAAAATAGTAACACATAAGTATTCAAATGTCAACATATGCGTTCGGCGGGCCGGGTGTTTTCGGATACACTTTTCAAGAGGTGATAAACATGAGCGAGATGCGCCTGGATCCCATGGTGGTCGGCGAGGTGATCGCCGCCTACCGGCTTCGGAAGGGTGTGACCCAGGAGGTGCTGAGCGGCCTTGCGGACATTGGCAGGACCCACCTCAGCGCCATTGAGCGGGGCGGGAGAAAGCCGACTCTGGAGACGCTGTACCGCATCAGCCTGGCGCTGGACGTGAAGATGAGCGACATCGTGCTGGACATTGAGCGCGCTTTAAAGGAGTCTTGCTGAAAGGGCTGGCGTTTTCGCCGGAAAACTGCTATAATCAGGGGGTAAAAACCACTGCCAAGGAGAACTTGCCATGAAACGCTGCTTCATCTTTGCCGCCGGGAGCTTCTACGGCCTGCGGGAGCGGCCCGCCCCCGGCGATTTCGTCATTGCGGCCGACGCGGGCTATCGAATCTGCCAGAGGGAGAACCTCCGGCCGGACATCCTTCTGGGGGACTTTGATTCCATGGAGCCCCCGGCGGATTTCACCCATGTCCGCCGTCTGCCGGTGGAGAAGGACGACACGGACACCCTGGCCGCCATCCGGGCGGGGCTGGAGCAGGGGTGCGGCCTCTTTTCTATTTACGGCGGCACCGGAGGCAAGCGCCTGGACCACACCTTGGCGAACCTCCAGTCCCTGCTGTTTCTCCGCCGGAGGGGGGCCAGGGGGTTTCTCTGGGACGATGATTTCGTCTGGACCGTCATTGAAAACGAGGCGCTGACCGTGGCGCGGACGGTGGAGTGGGGCCTGTTCTCCGCCTTCTGCCTGGGGGACCGGGCGGAGGGCGTGGACGAGGAGGGGTTCCAGTACCCCTTGAAAAACGCCGCCCTGACGCCGGACGTTCCCCTGGGGGTCAGCAACCACATTCTGGAGCAGTCGGCCCGGATCACCGTCCGAAAGGGGGCCCTGGCCGTGGGCTGGGAGCTGCCGCCGTTGGACTAAAGATAGAATAACGAAATGACAAAAGTGTGGTTGCGCGGAGCGGAAAGTTCATGTATAATGTACAACGACGGAAAGGTTGACCTTTCTGAATACGACATGGCCGTGGGACCGAGGGCGGGCACGGAAGCAAGGAGTTTTTTATGGCGGCATTTACCGTAAACGGCAAACCTGTAACCGTGGAGCAAAACCAGAAGTTAATTCGTTACCTGCGGGACAGCCTGGGCCTGACCTCCGTGAAGGACGGATGCAGCGAGGGCGCCTGCGGCACCTGCACGGTACTGATCGACGGCAGGCCCACCCGGGCGTGTATTCCCCAGACGGACAAGCTGGAGGGGAAGAGCGTCCTCACCGTGGAGGGCCTGACGGACTTTGAAAAGCGGGTCTATACATACGCCTTCGGCCAGGCCGGGGCGGTTCAGTGCGGCTTCTGCATCCCTGGCATGGTGATGTGCGCCAAGGCCCTTCTGGACGGGAATCCGAACCCCGCCCGGGAGGAAGCGGCCTTTGCCATCCGCAGCAATATCTGCCGGTGTACCGGCTATGTGAAGATCATCGACGCCATTCTGCTGGCGGCGGAGCTGTTCCGGGCCGGAGAGGTGCCTGCGGTTCCCGCCGACTGGTCCCTGGGGGCCCGGGTGCCCCGGGTGGACGTGGAGGAGAAGGTCACCGGAACGGGCGTTTATCCCGACGACGTGTACATGGACGGCATGCTGTACGCCTCCGCCGTCCGCTCCGCCTATCCCCGGGCCCGGGTCCTGGCGATTCACACCGAGGAGGCCAAGGCCCTGCCCGGCGTAGCGGGCGTGTTTACCGCCGCCGACATTCCCGGCAGCAACAAGGTGGGCCATCTGAAAAAGGACTGGGACACCATGATTGCCGTGGGAGACGTCACGCACTATTTGGGCGACGCCGTGTGTATTGTGGCCGCAGAGGACGCGGAAACCCTGGCGAAGGCCAAGGCTCTGGTCAAGGTGGACTACGAGGAGCTGCCCATGGTGCGGAGCCCCCAGGAGGCCATGGCCGAGGGCGCGCCCCTGGTCCACCGGGAGGGAAACCTCCTGGCCCACAAGCACATCCAGCGGGGGGACCCGGCGGCGGCTATCGCAAAAAGCAAGTATGTCCTGACCGAGAAATTTTCCACCCCCTGGACGGAGCACGCCTTCCTGGAGCCGGAGTGCGCCGTGGCCTATCCCGACGGGGACGGGGTGATGGTCCTTTCCACGGACCAGGGAACCTACGACACCCAGCACGAGACCATGGGGATGCTGGGCCTCCCGGCGGAGAAGGTGAAGGTCCGCAACTGTCTGGTGGGCGGCGGCTTCGGCGGCAAGGAGGACGTGACGGTCCAGCACCACGCCGCGTTGGCGGCCTACCTGACGAAGCGCCCGGTGAAGGTGAAGCTCAGCCGGTCGGAGAGCCTGCTCATCCACCCCAAGCGGCACCCCATGGAGATGGAGTTCACCCTGGGCTGTGACGAAAACGGCATTATTCAAGGCGTGAAGGCCAGCGTCGTGGCGGACACCGGGGCCTACGCCTCCCTGGGCGGGCCGGTGCTGGAGCGGGCCTGCACCCACGCCGCCGGGCCCTATAACTACCAGAATTTCGAAATCGACGGCTGGGCCTGGTACACCAACAATCCCCCCGCCGGGGCCTTCCGGGGCTTCGGTGTCACCCAGACCTGCTTCTGCATTGAAAGCCTTCTGAACCAGATGGCGGACGTGGTGGGCATCAGCCCCTGGGAGATCCGCTGGCGCAACGCCATCCGCCCCGGCCAGGAGCTGCCCAACGGCCAAATTGTGGACGAATCCACCGGCCTGGCGGAGACCCTGGAGGCGGTGAAGCCCTATTACGAAAAGGCTAAATACGCGGGCCTTGCCTGCGCCATGAAGAACGCCGGCGTCGGCGTGGGCATCCCGGACACGGGCCGGGTGCGGCTGACGGTGGAGGACGGGAAGGTCCATATCTTCGCCGGGGCCTCCTGCATCGGCCAGGGCCTGGGAACGGTGCTGACCCAGATGATCTGCGGCCAGACGGGCCTGAGCCATGAGGACGTGGTTTACGAGCGGTCCAACACCTATTTCGCGCCGGATTCCGGCACCACCTCCGGCTCCCGCCAGACGCTGTTCACCGGCGAGGCGTGCCGCCGGGCCTGCCAGGGGCTGAAGGCCGCCCTGGAAGAGGGGGGCCTGGCCTCCTTGAACGGCAGGGAATTCTATGGCGAGTACCTGGGCAAAACGGACCCCCTGGGGGCCGACGTGCCCAACCCCGTCAGCCATATCGCCTACGGCTACGCCACCCAGGTGTGCATTCTGGACGAGGACGGGAAGCTGAAACAGATCGTCGCCGCCCACGACGTGGGCAAGGCGGTGAACCCCCTGTCGGTGGAGGGCCAGATCGAGGGCGGCGTGGTCATGTCCATGGGCTACGCCCTGACGGAGCGCTATCCCCTGACGGACTGCAAGCCCAATGTGAAATTCGGCACCCTGGGCCTCTTCCGGGCCAACCAGATTCCCGAGATCGTCCCCATCATCGTGGAGAAGGAGGGCCTGGACGTGGCCTGCGGAGCCATCGGCATTGGGGAAATTACCTCGATTCCCACCGCCCCCGCCATCGCCGGCGCCTACTTCCGCTACGACGGCAAGCGCCGCACGGCCCTGCCCCTGGAGGGGACCCCCTACAGCAAAAAATAACCGATAGATGCAGAGCGCCCCAGGAGGAGCAGGAAGTTCCCTTGCGGGGCCTGAGCCCCCGCTCAGGCCATTCCCTCCCAAGGCTGCGGGCCCCTATAAATCCAACCCTTTCAGCGCCTCCGGCGTGTCCACATCGGTCAGCTCCTCCTCCGGCACCTCCAGCAGGACAAGAGCTTCCTCATGCCGCCGGATGACGGTGTTTCCCCCGTGGTCCTCCCGGAGCTCCAGCAGCTCCGGGAAGAACCGGGCGGGGAAGATACAGGGATTTCCCCGGACCCCGCCGTGGGCCAGGGCGGCGATGTTCTCCGGCTGAGAGCGCCACAGCTCCGCCAGGGCCCGGACGCTCTCCCTCTTTAAAAGCGGCTGGTCGCTGACCAGGAAGCAGGCGGCGTCGCAGCGTCCCAAAGCCTCCAGCCCCAGCCGGATGGTGTGGCTGAGCCCGAAGTCCGGGTGTTCGTTCCGAATGGCGGAGAAGCGGAACCGCCCCGCCAGGTCCAAAACCTCCGGGTACTGGGTCACCACCGCGACGGTTTCGAATTCCTCCCCGGGCACCGCTTCCAGCGCCCGGAGAATCAAGCTCCGGCCCCCGACTCCGGCGGCCAGCTTATTCTCTCCAAACCGGCGGGCGTTCCCCGCCGCCATGACCACACAGCCCAATGTCCGCGCCATAACCTATGACCCCCATAGCTCGCAAGTATTTGAAATAGTATATCCTCTTTTCTCCCGTCCAGTCAAGCGCCCCGCTTTCTTGGGAGCAAAGTTGTAATAAAAAAGGAGGGCACCCTATGAGCAAAAGCGTCGGCAAAAGCGTGACCCGCGTAGACGCCTATGAAAAGGCCACAGGCCGGGCCAAATACATGGACGACCTCTGTGACCGCAGCGCCCTGATTGCGAAGATCTGCCATTCCACCATCGCCCACGGCTTTGTGAAGTCCGTGGATACGGCGGCGGCGGAGGCCGTCCCCGGCGTTGTGAAGGTCCTGACCTGCTTCGACGCGCCGGACATCGAGTTTCCCACGGCGGGCCATCCCTGGTCCACGGACCCCCACCACCAGGACGTGGCGGACCGGAAGCTGCTGAACCGGCATGTCCGCTACTACGGCGACGAGGTGGCCGTGGTCATTGCCGAGGACGAGGTGGCCGCCGCCCAGGCCGTCCGGGCCATCAAGGTGGAGTATGAGGCTTTGCCCTTCGTCCTGGACGTTCAGGAGGCCATGAAGGACGGCGCGCCCCAGCTCCACGAGGGGCGTCCGAACAACATCCTGGCCCACTCCGACGTTCGCCGGGGGGATTACGAGGCCGCCCGTCAGGAGCCCGGCCTCGTCAAGGTGGAGGGCTGGTACGACACCCCCACCGTCCAGCACTGCCACATTGAGAACCACGGCTGCTTCGCCTATGAGGAGGCGGGCCGGGTGGTGGTGGTCAGCTCCACCCAGATCCCCCATATCGTCCGCCGGGTGGTCGGGCAGGCCCTGGGCCTTCCCTGGGGCAAGGTCCGCATCATCAAGCCCTATATCGGCGGGGGCTTCGGCAACAAGCAGGACGCGCTGTACGAGCCCCTGTGCGCCTGGTGCTCCACCCAGGTGGGCGGCCGCCTGGTGAAGCTGGAGTGCAGCCGGGAGGAGACCTTCGTCTCCAACCGGGTCCGCCACGCCATCCGCACCCATATCATTTCTTACGTCCGGCCCGACGGCACATTGGTTGCCCGGAAGCTGGAGGCGTTTTCCAACCAGGGGGCCTACGCCTCCCACGGCCACGGTATCGTGGCCAAGGGCATGAACGCCTTCCCCCAGCTCTACCCCTGCCCCAACGTGGAGTGCGACAGCTGGACGGTGTACACGAACCGCCCCTCCGCCGGGGCCATGCGGGGCTACGGCATCCCCCAGGCCATGTTTGCCGGGGAGAGCCACATTGACGATATCTGCAAGGCGATTCACATGTCCCCCCTGGAGTTCCGCCGGAAGAACCTGATGCCCATGGGCTACGTGGACGGCTTCTCCAAAAACGAGCTCTATTCCGACACCTTCAACCAGTGCATGGATAAGGCCCTGGAACTGCTGGATTACCGGAAGAAATTCGAGGAGTACCAGAACCAGGACGGCCCGATTCGTAAGGGCGTGGGCCTGGCGGTGTTCTGGTACAACACCGCCGTGTGGCCCATTTCCCTGGAGTCCTCCTCCTGCCGCATGGTGCTGAACCAGGACGGCTCCCTCCAGTTCCAGACCGGCGAGACGGAAATCGGCCAGGGCTGCGACACGGCTTATTCCCAGATGGTGGCGGACGCCGTGGGCATTCCCCTCAGCGACGTTCATGTGGTTTCCACCCAGGACACCGACGTCACCCCCTTCGGCACCGGGGCCTACGCCTCCCGGCAGACCTACATCGGCGGCTTTTCCATCATGCAGACGGCCCTGGCCCTCCGGGAGCGGATTCTGGCCGTGGCCCACGAGCAGACCCGGATGCCCATTTCCAACCTGGACCTGGTGGACGGGCAGATTGTCCGGAAATCCGACGGGCGGATTCTGAAATCCCTGGGGGACCTGGCGACGGAGAGCCTGTACTCCCTGGAGCACAGCCAGCATATCACCGCCGAGACCACGGCGCAGATCAAGTCCAACGCCTATTCCTTTGGCTGCTCCTTCGCGGAGGTCGAAGTCGACATCCCCATGTGCAAGGTGAACCTCCTGCGGCTGGTGAACGTCCACGACTGCGGCACCCTCATCAACCCGGCCCTGGCGGAGGCCCAGGTCCACGGCGGCATGTCCATGGCCATCGGCTACGGCCTTTCCGAGGAGCTGAAGTTCGACGAAAAGACCGGCAAGCCCCTGAACAACAACCTGCTGGACTACAAGCTGTCCACGTTTATGGACCACCCGGCCCTGGAGGTGGGCTTCGTGGAGAACCCGGAGCCCACCAGCCCCTACGGCACCAAGGCCCTGGGCGAGCCCCCGGCCTGCTCCGGCGCGCCGGCCATCCGCAACGCGATTTTGAACGCCACCGGCGTGGCGGTGGATTCCTGCCCCATTACGCCCCACGTCCTCTATCGGAAATTCCGCGAGGACGGGCTGATTGAAGAGTAAAGGAGGGCCAAGCGTATGTATGACATGAAAGCCCTGTACCAGGCCAAGAGCGTGAAGGACGCCGTGGCCCTGCGCCTTGCCCACCCCGAGGCCCAGATCATCGCCGGAGGCTCCGACGTGCTGGTCCAGATGCGGGAGGGCAAGCGGGCCGGGGCGGAGCTCATTTCCATCCAGACCCTGGACGAGATCCGGGGCGTGTCCCTGGACGCCGACGGGACCCTCCGCATCGGCTCCCTCACCAGCTTCTCCCACATTACCCGGGACCCCCTGATTCAGAAGTACATCAACGTCCTGGGGGAGGCCGTGGACCAGGTGGGCGGACCCCAGATCCGGAACATCGGCACCATCGGGGGGAACACCTGCAACGGCGTTACCTCCGCCGACTCCGCCTCCACCCTCCACGCCTGGGACGCAATCATCGAGCTGACGGGACCGGAGGGCGTCCGCCGCCAGCCGATCCAGGACTTCTATATCAAGGCGGGCAAGGTGGACATCCGGGAGGGCGAGATCCAGACCGCCGTCCTGATTCCCAGGGAGAGCTACGAGAACTGCTTCGGCCACTATATCAAGTACGCCATGCGGAACGCCATGGACATCGCCACTCTGGGGACCTCCGTCAACGTCCGCCTTTCCGCCGACAAAAAGACGGTGGAGCGGGCCCGGGTTGCCTTCGGCGTGGCGGGCCCCGTGCCCCTGCGGGCCGGGACGGCGGAGCGGCTGGCGGCGGGCCGGCCCGTCAGCCTGGAGCTGGCGGAACAGTTCGCCCGAGCCGTCAAGGAGGATATCAACCCCCGGGACTCCTGGCGGGCGGCCAGGGACTTCCGCCTCCACATTGCCGTGGAGAGCGCGAAGCGGGCCTTCATCGAATCCGTGAAACTGGCGGGAGGTGACCTGTGATGGAGAAGCACAATATCCAATATCAGACGGTCCGTTTCAACCTCAACGGCAAGGACGTGGAGCGGACGGTGGACGTCCGGGCCAGCCTCACCGACATGCTGCGGAACGACTTCCGGATGACCAGCGTGAAGAAGGGCTGCGAGGTCGGGGAGTGCGGGGCCTGCAACGTCCTCATCGACGGGGAGGCGTTCAACTCCTGCATTTACCTGGCCGTCTGGGCGGAGGGTAAGAAGGTCCGCACCCTGGAGGGCCTCCTGGGCCCCAACGGGGAGCTTTCCGATATCCAGCAGGCGTTTGTGGACGAGGCGGCGATTCAGTGCGGCTTCTGTTCTCCCGGCTTCATCCTGACGGCGGTAGAGATTTTGGAATCCGGGAAGGAGTATACGGATGCGGAGCTGCGGAAGCTCCTCTCCGGGCACCTGTGCCGCTGTACGGGGTATGAGAACATCCTCCGGGCGGTGAAGAAGACCATGTACAGGCGTTTGGGGAAGGAGCTGCCCCAGTAAATTAAATTCAAGCGGCGGGACGCGCACAGCGTCCCGCCGCTTTTTTCTGTCCGTTCAATAGCCCGTCTTTTTGCCGTCCGGCTGACCGTAGGACTGAAACCGCTCCATCACGTCGGCCATGGCGGCGCCGTCAAGAATGTTGGGCGTTCCAATGCACAGCGTCCGGTATTGGAGCTCCGCCACGTATTCCATGTTCAGCGCCAGGCCGTAGGCCCCGGGGAGGTCCTTTCCGCAGGCCACCAGCCCGTGGTTTCCCAGCAGCACGGCGTCGCTGGGCCCGGCGGTCTCCACGGCGGCCCTCGCCAGCTCCAGGGTGCCGAAGGGGAAGTAGGGCGCGCAGGGGACCTCCGCCGCCCCCGCATCGGCGATGGCGTAGTGGACGGCCCGGAGGGGCCGGCCCAGCACGGCGAAGGTGGTGCAGTACATGGAGTGGGTGTGTACCACGGCCCGGATATGGGGCTTGTTCTTGTAAAAGAGGGTATGGAGGGCCCACTCGCTGGAGGGCTTCCGGGTTCCCTCCACGATGCGGGCCTCCAGGTCCGTCACCACCACGTCCTCGGGCCGGGTGTCGAAATAGCCGATGCCGGAGGGACTGATAGCCATGAGGCCCTGCTCCGGGACATAGACGCTGATGTTCCCGCTGGTGCCGGTGCAAAGGCGGCCGGCGCTCATTCGCCTGCCGTACTCCACCACCAGCTCCCGTTCCTTCTGTAACAGCATAGCGGAATCCTCCTCAATAAAATTCACGGACGTCCCCGTCGAAATAGCGGTCCAGCAAATAGGGGACGTAGACGCCCTTGTCCGTCACCACCCCGGAAATCAGATGAGGGGGCGTTACGTCAAAGGAAGGATAGACGCCCTTGACCTCCGGGACGGTGTTGGGAATGCCCCAGGAGGTGAGCACCGGCCCGGGGTCCCGCTGTTCGATGACGATGTCCTGTACGGACCGCTTGTCTGCGTCGGGGATGCCGGTGACGTAGTAGGGAACGCCGAAGTACTTCGCCAGGATGGCGATTTGAAAGGTGCCCGTCTTGTTGGCGATGTGCCCGTCCCGGGCGATCACGTCCGCGGCGGAGGTAAACAGGCTGATTCCCTCCCGCTCCATGGCGTAGGCGGTCATGTTGTCGGTGAGCACCGTGGTGTCAAAGCCCTCCTGGGCAAAGCAGCTGGCCGTGAGACGGGCCCCCTGGAGGAAGGGCCGGGTCTCCGCGCAGAAGACCCGGAAGGTCTTGCCGGTCCGGCGGGCGGCGCGGATGAGGGTCCCGATGATGGTTTCCCCATAGCACTGGGTCAGGATGGTCCCGCCCTCCGGGATGAGGGCTTCCAGATGGTCCCCCACCAGCTGCATGGTGCGGTAGCGCCGCCCCAGGGATTCCAGCGTGTCCGCAATCACGGCGGCGGCGGGGTCCTGTCCCGCCTCCAGGGCCTCTTCCGCCACACTGGCGCAGCGGAAGGTGATCTTGCCGTAGCGGTTGGCGGTGGTGGGCCTGGCGTGGGCCAGGTCATGGGCCGCCTGCCGCAGGAACGCGGCCTGTTCCGCCCGGCCCTTGTCCCGGACCTGGTGCGCCGCCAGGGCCATGCCCATGCCCACGGCGGTGTAGGGCCCGGCGCTCTGGGTCACCATGTCCGCGATGGCCTGGACTACCTCCTGGTAAGTCTCGCAGACCTCAAAGCGGACCTCCCTGGGGTAGACCCGGCGGTCCAGGATGCGGACCTTCCCGCCCTCATACCAGGCCACATTTTCGTATTGCAGGAGAAAGGGCATCCCCTGATCCATCCGTTCCATGCGCGCGCCTCCTTTGCGCCTCCATCCGGCGTTTTCAACATCATACCCCATCAAATGGAAAAATGCAAATGGAAAGCCGGAAAAGCGGTTGCCTTTTTCCGGCCCTTCCGCTATACTGGGGCCCATCAAAGAAGAGAAGGAGCGGTCCCCATGACGGAGCTGCGAAAACACGCGGAACAGATTTACGGCGAGGCCATCCGCCGGGCCCTGCCGGACGTGGCGGTGAGGGAGGCCCTGAAGGACTTCCGCCCCGGCCCCGGCCGGACGCTGCTGGTATCGGTGGGCAAGGCGGCGTGGCGGATGGCCTCCGCCGCCCTGGAGGCCTTCCGGGTGGACGGCGGCCTGGTGGTCACGAAGTACGGCCACAGCCAGGGGCCGCTGCCCGGCCTGGACATTTTGGAGGCGGGGCATCCGGTGGCGGACGCCGCCTCCTTCGCCGCGTCGGAGCGGGCGCTGGCGCTGGTCCGGGGCCTGGGGGAGGGGGATTCCGTGCTGTTCCTCCTCTCCGGCGGGGGGTCCGCCCTGTTCGAGGCGTCGGACCTCTCCCTGGAGGAATTTCAGGAGATCAACCGCCGGCTCCTGGCCTGCGGCGCGGATATCCAGGAGGTCAACCGGGTCCGCAAGCGGCTGTCCAACGTGAAGGGGGGCCGCTTCGGGGCGGCCTGCGCCCCGGCGAGGGTGTTTTCCGTGGTCCTCTCCGACGTGCTGGGGGACCGGCTGGACATGATCGCCTCCGGCCCCGCCGCCGTGGACGCCTCCACCCTGGAGGAGACGCTGGCGGTGGTGGAGAAGTATGATTTGAAGCTCTCCCCCCAGGCCCGGGCCCTGCTGGCCCGGCCCCTCCCGGCGGCGCTGCCCCATGTGGGGAGCCGGATCTGCGGCAGCGTCTCCCAGCTCTGCCGGACGGCGGCGGAGGTTTGCCGGGTGCTGGGCTATGAGGCCCGCATTCTCACGGACCGGGAGGCGGGGGAGGCCCGGGAAGCCGGAGAGGCCCTGGCCCGGGCGCTGCTTCGGGAGCGGGCGGCGGGACGGCCCCTGGCCCTGATCCTGGGCGGCGAGACGGTGGTGCGGCTCACCGGCGGGGGGAAGGGGGGCCGGAACCAGGAGCTGGCCTTGGCGGCGGCTCCCGTTCTGGCGGGGACGGAGGGGACGGCCCTGTTCTCCGTAGGCTCCGACGGCACCGACGGCCCCACGGACGCGGCGGGCGGCTTTGTGGACGGCGGGACCCGGGACCGGCTCCGGGGCCTGGGAATCGAGATTCCAGCGGTGCTGGCGGAGAACGACTCCTATCATGCCCTGGAGAGGGCCGGGGGCCTGATCGTCACCGGGCCCACGGGCACCAACGTCAACGACTTGAGCGTGGGGCTGTATTGGCCGCCGGAGGCGTTATAGAGACGGATTTCAGCGGCGAACCCCGCCGGGTGCGGGCCGTTTCAAAGGGGACCTGAAAACGATTGTAAGAGTTTTCCTTTTGACGGAATTATACTTGATAATTGTCCGTAGGAGTGATACAATATTCAAAATTAAACTGCAAGCGCGGGTCAGAGCCCGCGAATAGCGGCCGCCGGTATGGAAATCAGGAAAAGGCAGGGGATGGGAGTGTCAATCTTAGATCGTTTTGTCCCAAAGGAGGCGGGCGAGCCGGGAATCAAACCATTTCATTCCACTCCTTACAGAAGGATGCTCACAGAATTGGAAGAGTCGGGCAATGAGCTGAAGGAGCAGTACCCGGACGACAGCAAAACGGTGGAAAATTTTATCCGGGCTTTGAAGGAGGCGTGCCGGGCCCGGTACAAAAAGGCGCTGGACGGCAATGTGGAGCCCATGAAAGCGGAGGCGCGTTTTTTTCTTGCCGAGGACCGGATGTGCGCCTATGCGTGCCTGCTCCGGCCGGAGAACGGCGGGGATGATATAACGCTGGAGGAGTTCCTGGGCGATCTGCGTTACGAGGGCATTTGCTATGGCGTTTTGCGGGAAGACATTGAAAGAGAGTTTGACCTTGGGTATTTCCGCATCTTTCCGGTGGCGCGGGGGAAGCCGCCCCTGGCGGGAGAAGACGGCAAGGTGACGGAGCTGCTCCAGCGGCGCAGGAACATGAGCGTGGAGGTGCAGAACGGAAGCCAGGTGGATTTCGAAGAAGACCCCCAGCTGCAGCCCATCCGGAAAGGAACAGTCATCTGCCTGATCCGGGCCCCAAGGGCGGGATCGGACGGCATGGATGTAACGGGGCAGGGGCTTCCCAGCCCGCAGCCCGCCGCCGCCTGTGTGCCGCAGGGGAAAAATACCGTCATCGGCCGGGGCGGGCAGGCGCTTATAGCCGGCGTGGACGGGATTTTGTACATGGAAAACGACCAATTCTGCATTCATGAGCAGAAGATCGTGGATGGGGATATGGAGCAGTTTCAGGGAACGCTCCGGGTTTCCGGCAATCTGTACATCGGCGGCAATGTGGACGGAGGCGTTGAAATAGAGGCCTCCGGTGAAATCGTCATCAATGGGAAGATGGGAGAGGCCCGCGTGACGTCTACAAACGGGACCATCCGGGTCCAAAAGGGCGTTTATGGAACAAAGGGCAAAACCTTTTTGGCGGCCGCCTGTCAGGTGCAGTCCCCGGTTATGGAGTGGGTGGAAATTGACGGCGGGACCAGCGTGATCGCGGAGACGATTTCCAACAGCGTGATTCGCTGCGGCGGCACGGTCTACGTCATGAGCGGCCGGGGAATGATCGTGGACAGTCAGATCCGCGCGGGAGACAGCATCTTATGCCGGCGGGTCGGCAACCTGGCCGGAGGCCGGAGCCGCTTTTCCGTTGGCTACCCTCCGCACATTCCGGAATCCTGGGAGCGGACCAGGGAGGAGCTGGCGGAGGTGCAGGAAACCCTGAAAAAGCTGTGGGACTCCATCACCGGCCTGCGCAAAAAGGGCGCCCGGATTTCCGAGGCAGAGCAATCGCTGCTGGAACGGCTGGTGGAACAGCGGGACCTCTATTTTGAGAGGCAGGAGGCGCTGGTTACGGAGCTGAAATCCTTGAATAAGGCGCTGGAGAAAAAGAGCAAGGGAAGGGTACGCTGCGAGAAGCTGTATCCGCTGCTGGACATTCAGATTGGCAGATTGACAGAGGAAATTACCTCTGAGGAGGAAGACTGCGATATTCATGCGGAGGTAAGCAGAATATTCTTAAAATAAGAATCTGTTTTGCAAGGAAAAGCGCCGTCAGGAGATGTCCTGACGGCGCTGTTTTCAACTGTGTTTGACAGTTTAAACCCCTCTAATGGGGCAGGACCAGGCTGACGGCGCACAGGGCCAGAGCGGCGGCGCATACAGCGTCTACGGCCTTGCGGTGGTTGGCAAAGAGTCTTTGCAGCGCCGCTCCGGCGAAGAGCCAGACCAGATTGGCGGCGGGCCCGGTAAAGGGCAGGAACAGCCCCACCGCCAGCAGGGCCCAGAAGGACCCGGTATAGGGCAGGACAAAGGAGGCCATGGCCATCAAGCAGAAGACCATGATCTTTACGTTGGTCAGCTGCACCAGCAGTCCCGTGAGGAAGCCCGGGGCCTCCGGGGCCTGGCCCTCCGGCCCGGCGGAGGAGCGCAGGGTGTGCCAGGCCATCCACAGGAGATAGGACGCTCCCACCCAGGACAGGACGCCCACATATTGGTTCAGCACGGCGCCCAGAAAATAGGTCGCCAGCACGGAAGCCAGGGATACGATGGCAAAGCCGGTAAACAGCCCCCGCCACTGGCGCAGGGCGGGGCCCTTCCCGTACCGCAGGGCGGTGGAGAGGGAGCAGAGGTTGGCGGGGCCAGGGGTGATGGCGCCCACATAACAGTAGAGCAGGAAAGAGGGGAGAAGGGACAGGGGCATGACAGGCACCATCCTTTGTTTGAGATAGGCCCATCATACCAGAAAAAAATCCATTTGAAAAGCGAAAGTTTTTCAAGTATACTATTTGAAAAATCGATGAATCAGGAGGGGATCCTATGGAGCTGAAAAATCTCCGCACCTTCCAGGCTGTGGTGGACCAGGGGAGCTATCAAAGGGCGGCGGAGCGCCTGGGCTACACCCAGTCCACCATCACCGTCCAGATCCAGCAGCTGGAGGAGGAGCTGGGCGTCCCCCTCTTTGAGCGGGTGGGCCGGAGAATGGTTCTGACGGAGGCGGGAGAGCGGGCCCTGCCCCAGACCCGGGAGCTGCTGGAGGCGGCGGACCGCCTCCTGGAATGCGGGCGGATGGGCCGGGTCCCCGCGGGAACGCTCCGGGTGGACATGGCGGAGACCCTGCTGTGCTACCGGATGCAGCCGGTGATCCGGGCCTTCCGGGAGCGGGCTCCCCAGGTCCGGCTGATCGTCCGGAGCTGCAACTGCATGCGGATTCCCCAGGGCGTCCGCACCGGGGCCTGCGACCTGGGGGTGGGCTACGACATGGATTGGAACCGGGAGGCCCTGGAGGTGGAGTCCATGGGGAGCTATGACATCGTGCTGCTGGCCTCCCCGGATTTCCGGGAGACGGACTTTACCGCCCCGGGCCAGCGGAAGGCCGTCTCCCTGGTCACGGACGAGCCGGACAGCATTTTCCGCCGCCGCCTGGAGGCATACCTCCGCCAGAGGGAGATTGAGCTGGACGTGACGCTGGAGCTGTGGAGCATCGAGACCATCAAGCGCTGTGTCATGAGCAACCTGGGCTTTACCTATCTGCCCCGCTTTGTGGCGGAGGAGGAGCTGGCGGACAGGCGGCTGGTGGAGCTGGAAGCCCCCATCTCCGGCGTCCCCGCCCCGGCGCTGTGCGCCTGGCGGAAGGGAAGGTGGGTCACCCCGGCCATGGAGCTGTTTCTGGAGCTTCTGCGGGAGGCGCTGGCGGAGGGGGAGCCCCTCACCGCCGCCGCTTCCGCTCCAGCCCCGGGTCCCGCCGCTGGAAGGGCTTGTCGATTAAAATGATGTCGTCCCCGATCCGCTGGATGCAGTCCCAGGGGATGTAGAACTCCTCCCCCCGCCCGAAGATCCCGAAGAACCGGGCGGGTCCATAGACCACAATGGCGAGAATCTGCCCCTCCGGGGCCCGGAGATCCAGGTCCGCCACCAGCCCCAGGCGGCAGCCGTCGTTGATGTTGATGACCTCCTTCCGCCGGAGGTCCCGAAACCGGAACTGCATGGCCCTCAACTCCTTTCAAGGAAGCCTATGCGAACCCCGGGCCGTCCTATTCTGACAAAAGGTCCCAGTATAGGAAAAAACGCCTCTGGAGATACTGACTTTACGGCGTGAAGAGGGGAAGACCCCCGCCCGCCGCGAGGTCAGTATACACAAGAGGGGGCTTCTTTCATGCAGGGAAAAGTCGAGATTGCGGGAGTCAACACCGCCAAGCTGAAGGTGCTGAAAAACGAGGAGACCATGGCCCTTCTCCGCCGGACCAAGGAGGGGGACCAGGAGGCCCGCCGCCAGCTCATTGAGGGAAATCTCCGGCTGGTGCTGTCGGTGATCCAGCGGTTTTCCAACCGGGGAGAGAATGTGGACGACTTGTTTCAGGTGGGCTGCGTGGGGCTCATCAAGGCCATTGACAACTTTGACGTCAATCAGCCGGTGAAGTTTTCCACCTACGGCGTGCCCATGATTATCGGCGAGATCCGCCGCTATCTCCGGGACAACAGCGCCATCCGGGTTTCCCGGTCCATGCGGGACACGGCCTACCGGGTGCTCCAGGTCCGGGAGCGGCTGATCTCCGAGACCCAGCGGGAGCCCACGGTGGAGCAGATCGCCAAGGAGCTGGACATCCCCCGGGAGGACGTGGTCTTCGCCATGGACGCCATCGTGGACCCGGTGTCCCTCTACGAGCCGGTGTACTCCGACGGCGGGGACGCCCTCTGCGTCATGGACCAGGTCCGGGACACCCAGAACACCGACGAGCACTGGACGGACCGCATCGCGCTGAAGGACGCGCTGAAGCGCCTGGACGACCGGGAGCGGCGGATTCTGTCCCTCCGGTTCTACGAGGGCAAGACCCAGATGGAGGTCTCCGCCGAGGTGGGGATTTCCCAGGCCCAGGTTTCCCGGCTGGAAAAAGGGGCCATCAACACCATCAAAAAAAATATTTGATTCCGGGCCCGCCTCCTTTGGCGGGCCTTTTTCACGGTTTCCCTTGTATTTCCTCCCAAGAACTGCTATAATGAAGCAGCTATTGAAAGGGGGAGGACCATGGACCTGGGCGGCCTCATCCAATCCATTGACTGGGATTTCCTGGAGAGTACCTTGACGAGGGTCCTGGCCGTCCTTCTCTGCCTGACGGTCCACGAGACCTGCCACGGCCTGGCGGCTTATGCCCTGGGGGACCCCACGGCCCGGGACCGCCATCGCCTGAGCCTGAATCCCTTCCGGCATATCGACTGGCTGGGCCTGGCCATGATGCTGGCGGCGGGCTTCGGCTGGGCCAAGCCCGTGCCGGTGGACCCCCGGTATTTCAAGAGGCCCAAGCAGGGCATGGCCCTGACGGCCCTGGCGGGGCCGGTTTCCAACCTGCTGCTGGCCCTGCTGGCGGTGTTCCTCAGCCGGGAGATCTACGTTCGCGGGACCTGGATACCGATGGAGGCCAGGATTTTCCTCTTCCAGTTCCTGCTCTACACCCTGGCCCCCCTGTCCATCGGTCTGGGGCTTTTTAACCTGCTGCCCATCCCGCCCCTGGACGGGAGCAAGGTCCTGGGGGCCTTCCTGCCGGACCGGGCCTACTTCGGCCTGATGCGCTGCGAGCGTTACGGCATGTTTTTGCTGCTGGCCCTGAGCTGGTTCGGCGTCACCGGGGACCTCATCAGCGGGGCCATCCTGGGGATATACCGTTTCTTTTTCGAGCTGTTTTTCTAAATCCGCCCGGGGCCCGTCCCGGCGCGGTGGGAGGTATTTTTGGATAGTCCCGTATTCAAACTGGAAAAGGTGGTCCACTCCCGGACGGAGGAATTGCAGGACTTTGAGGGCCCCCTGGACCTGATTCTCTTCCTGCTGGGGAAGAACAAGATGGAGATCCAGGACATCTCCATCTCCCTGATCTGCGACCAGTACCTGGCCTGGCTGGACCGCCGCCAGCAGCTGGACCTGGAGGTGGCCAGCGAGTTTGCCGCCATGGCCTCCCACCTGGTCTACCTCAAGACCCGGATGCTCCTGTCCATCGAGGACGAGGAGGCCAAGAGCGAGATGGAGGCCCTGATTCAATCTCTGGAGGAGCGCCGCCGGGGGGAGAGCTACGCCTATATAAAGGCCATGGGGGAGAAGCTGGCCCCCCTGGGGGAGTTCGGGCGCAGCGTCTGCGTCCGGGGGCCGGAGCCCCTGAAGCCGGGGGAGATTCTCTACGACCACCAGCCCCGGGACCTGCTGCGGGCCATGCGGGAGCTTCAAAGCCGGGCGGAGCGGAAGCTGCCGCCGCCCAGGGCGGCCTTCCAGGAGATTGCCCAGCACGAGCCCTATCCCGTGGAGCGGAAGGCCCTGGACATTCTGCGCCGTTTGAAGGACGGGACCGTCACCCGCTTTCTCCAGCTCTTTCACGGGAGCCGGAGCCGCAGCGAAATTGTGGCCACCTTCCTGGCGGTGCTGGAGCTGTGCCGGTCCCACGTGCTGCAATTGACGGGCTCGGAAACCGAGTGTACCGTCCGCCAGGTGGGAGACCCGCCGGAGCACCTCGCCGCCCGGGCGGAGGAAACCATATAAGGAGAATCCATGGAGAGAAAGGAAATCGAAGCCGCCGTGGAGGCGATTTTGTTCGCCTCCGGCGAGCCGGTGCAAATCAAGCGCCTCTGCGCCGCCCTGGAGCTGGCCCGCCCCGCCGTGGAGCGGGCGCTGAAGGACCTTGGCGACCATTACGCCTTTGAACGGCGGGGCATCCGCCTGGTCCAGATGGACGACTGCTGGCAGCTCTGCTCCGCCCCGGAGTTCGGGGACGCGGTACACCGGGCCCTGGAGGTCCGCAAGCCCGCCAAGCTCAGCCAGCCGGCGCTGGAGGCTCTGACCATTATCGCCTATTACCAGCCCACGACCCGGGCTTATGTGGACCAGATCCGGGGCGTGGACAGCTCCTATACCATGAGCCTGCTGTTAAACCGGGACCTTATCGAGGAGTGCGGGCGGCTCCAGGTGCCGGGGCGTCCCCGGCTGTACCGGACGACCAAGCAGTTTCTCCGGGCCTTTCACCTCAGCAGCCTGGAGGACCTGCCGGAGCTGACGGAGCCCTCCGGGGAGGAGGACCCCCTGGACCCGGAGGCCGACGGCCAGATGCGCCTGGGGGAGAATGGGGAAATCGTATCCTCCGAGGAGGAGCCGGAGTAAGGAAAGGAGGCGCCGCCTATGGTTTGGCTGTGGATTCTGGCGGTCATCGTACTGCTGACGGTCCTGCTCTGCCGGACCCGGGTGGGCGCCTGGGCGGCTTTCGGCGGGGGAGACCTCCGGCTGGATGTACAGTTCGGCTTTCTGCGGGTGCAGATCCTTCCCGCTAAGCCGAAAAAGGCCAAAAAGCCCCCAAAGAAGAAAAAGCAAACGCCCCCAAAAAAGGAGCCGGAGGCGGGAAAGCCGAAGCTCTCCTTCACCCTGGAGGACGGGAAGGACGCCCTCCGCACCCTGCTCCCGCCGCTGAAACGGGCCCTGGAACGGACCCGCCGGGGAATCCGGGTGAAGCCCCTGCGGCTGTCCCTGGCGCTGGGGGGCCAGGAGGACCCCGCGGCCTCCGCCCAGCTTTACGGAGAGCTTCAGGCCGCCGTCTGGACGGGGATGCCCCTGCTGGAGAAGCTGCTGGATATCCGGGACCCCTATATTCACACGGACGTGGATTTCAATGCCCCTGGCATAATGACAGAAGGAGAAGTCGGGATTACCCTTCGCATCGGGACGCTGCTGGCGGCGGGCTTCGGCATGGCCTTCCCGGCTTTGAAGTGGTTCCTGCGCTGGCGGAAGCGGTGCAGGACCCGTCTGCCGTCGCCGGAAGAAATTCCGCCCGGTTCCGTCCCCGCCGCCGCGCGGTGAGGACTCCGCCCGCTCCATTCCTTCCTCCTCTTCCGCAAAATCCGCAGATTTTGCGGTGACCCGGAGGAGGTCCCCATAGGTTCATAAAAATTCCGGAGGTTTAGAAAGGACGTACAAGATGGACAACACGATGGACAAGAAGCACCCGGTCAGCGAGCTGATGCGCTCCACAATTGAAAAGGTCCACGAGCTGGTGGACACCAACGTCATTGTGGGCCAGCCCATCAACACCCCGGACGGCGTGACCCTGATTCCCATTTCCAGGGTCAATTTCGGCTTCGGAAGCGGCGGCGGAGACTACGGCAAGATACAGCCCAAAGGCTTCGGCGGCGGCGGCGGCGCGGGGGTGAAGATCGACCCCGTGGCCTTCCTGACCATCAAGGACGGCGTGACCCGGGTCCTGCCGGTGGCGGCGCCCCCGGTGACGACCCTGGACCGCATCGTGGAGATGGCGCCGGACCTGATGGACAAGGCGGAAAAATTCCTGGACAAGAAAAAGGCGGAGAAGGAGCAAGAATCCGTCTGATTTGGACATACTAGCATCACTTGACTGTTGACGAACGGAGTGATGACGCTTGCCTAAAACGTTTCCCCTCCGGCGGGCCGGGGCGCTGCTTTTGCTCCTGGCCTGCCTGCTGACGGGCCGCGCGGAGGCGGTAGAGGTCTCCGCCTCCTCCGCCATTTTGATGGATATGGACAGCGGCCGGGTGCTCTATGAGCGGAACGCCGGGGCCCGGATGCTGATTGCCAGCACCACGAAGATTCTGACGGCCCTGGTGGCGATCCGGGACGGGAATCTGTCGGACACGGTGAAGGTGAGCCGGGAGGCCGCCTATACGGAGGGCTCCTCCATGTACCTGAAGGAGGGGGAGGAGCTGACCCTGGAGACCCTGCTCTACGGCTTGCTCCTCTGCTCCGGAAACGACGCCGCCGTGGCGGTGGCGGAGCACGTGGGGGGCAGTGTGAAGGGCTTTGTGAAGCGGATGAACGAGACGGCGGCGGAATTGGGCATGGAGGATTCCTCCTTCGCCAACCCCAACGGCCTGGATGATGAGGCCCACTACTCCACCGCTTATGACATGGCCCTGCTGGCCCGGGCGGCCATGGGGAACGAGACCCTGGTCCGCATCGCCTCCACCCGGACGGTAAGCATCGGCGGGCGGACCATGACGAACCATAACAAGCTGTTGAGCTATGTGGACGGCTGCCTGGGCCTGAAGACCGGCTACACCCGGGCGGCGGGACGGACCCTGGTGAGCTGCGCGGAGCGAAACGGCCAGCGGCTCATCGCCGTGACCCTCCAGGACGGCAACGACTGGGCGGACCACCAAAGCCTTTACGATTACGGCTTTTCCGCCTACCCGGCGAAGCGGATGGCCCAGCTGGGCCATGAGCTGGCGGAGGAGAAGGGAAGCCCCCTCATCGCGGCGGACAGCTTCGCCTGGCCCCTGGCCCAGGGGGAGACGCTGGAGACCAATCTGGAGTTGGACCGGGAGCTGACTGCGCCCCTCCGGGCGGGGACCCGGGTGGGGGAGGCGGTGTTTTCCCTGAACGGCAAGGAGGTAGGCCGCGTGGACCTCCTTGTGGGAAGAGATATCAGCCCGCCGGCCGCCCAGGAGGCCGCTGCGCCGGATTCCGGCTCCTGGAAGCCGGAGGTGGAAACCGCTATGACGGTACTGCGGAAGTATAGGTGAAGCGATGGAAGATCGGCTGCAAAAACTGCTCTCCGCCGCCGGGGTCTGCTCCCGGCGGGCGGCGGAGGGCTACATAGAGGCGGGCCGGGTGACGGTGAACGGCGAAGCCGCCCGGCTGGGGGCCAAGGCCGACCCGGACCGGGACGACGTGCGCCTGGACGGCAGGCCTCTGCCGAAACGGGCGGAAGCGGCGTATCTCCTGCTGAACAAGCCCCGGGGTTATGTCACCACCCTCTCCGACGAACAGGGCCGGAGGACCGTGGCGGACCTGACGGCGGGCTGCGGCGTCCGGGTGTATCCCGTGGGGCGGCTGGACCTGGACTCCGAGGGGCTGCTGCTGCTGACCAACGACGGGGCGCTGGCCCAGCGGCTGACGCACCCCAGCGGGGAGGCGGAGAAAACCTACCACGTCTGGGTCCGGGGCCCTGCGGCGGGGGCGGCGGAGCGTTTGTCCCGCCTGCGGGAGCTGGAGGGGGAGCCAATCCTCCCCGCTTGGGTGGAGACCCTCCGGCAGGGGGAGGGGCGGGCCGTGCTGGCCGTCACCATCCGCCAGGGGAAAAACCGCCAGGTCCGCCGGATGTGCGCCGCCTGCGGGCTGGAGGTGGAGCGCCTCCGCCGGGTGCGGGAGCACACGCTGGAGCTGGGGGACCTCCCGCCGGGGAAGTGGCGGTATCTGACGGCGGGGGAAATTGAAGCCCTCCGGGGCGGGGAGCGCTGAGGGCCCGTTCAGAAAAAATTCAACAAGGCGGATACAAACCGAATGAGATCGTCAAGGCCCTGTTTGAGCGGAATATCCCCACTCCTGCCAAGTACAAAGCGGCCCACGGCTACAACGGCCGCGACATTTCCCGGTGCTGCGGGATATGGTCCACATCTGCGGTGGTGCATATCCTGGACGATGAACGCTGCACCGGCGCCTACATCATGGGCAAGCGGGAAGTAACGGAGGTAGGCGGGCACCGGGTACGTATGAAGGATGAAAGCCAGTGGATCAAGATTGCTGACCATCATCCGGCGATTAGGTCTTGTTTGAAAAAAGGCAAAACGCCGTCTTGGGGCATCTTTTTCCGCCAGGACTGCGTTGATTGGACTTGAAATCCGTCAGGATTCCCGCGTCCAATCGCCTTGCCTGGCAAAAAAATCTGCCCCAATCCGGCATTCCGCCAATTTTCAAACAAGGCCTGGTCAGCAAGGAGTTATTCGATCAGGTGCAGGCCCAGCGGCCCCGGTTCAAGTGCCCGAAGAAGAACGCCAGAGCTTCATTGTTATGTAGTACCTCCTTCAAAATTCTTCTTGCGTTTCGGAGAGCCGCTCTGTTAGACTGTTCTCAGATCAAGCTGTGTTTTCCGAAATGCGGCAGGCCGCTGAATTGTTGCAGCAGTTCAGCGGCTTTTTTGTATCGACTGCTTTGAGATTTCAATTGGCCATGCGCCATACCTGTTTCTGCCCTGTGGCCTTGTTTGACCTCCACGGCGTTTTCTTCAACCTTGGCACGCTCGGCTGTTCTCAGCATCTTGGCGTCGCTTCCCTGGCGAGTATCGTCTCTGGTGATGGGTGTTCAATTTTCAGGGTACAAATTGACTTCCAATTTCCCGTCTGATACGACTGGTTGTCGTGATGGCAGGATAACATGGGCGGAGGACTAATTCAATAGATTTGGGTCAGGTCGGGTAAAATCTACAACGTGTTGTCGCCTATGTTCAGGAGGACGAGGCCGGGTTTGTACGATGTGTCATGGAGCCAATCTGATTCGCAAGGAGGACGAGGTCGTTTATGGTGATTCCGCTTATTTGGGCATTCAGAAAAGGTCTGAAGTGACCAGTGACGCCCACCTTTCCAGCATTGATTACCGTATTAACCGCCGTCCTGGTTCCCTCGCCCGGGTTTCTGACAAGGCGATTGACTGGGAAAGGCATATTGAATATCTCAAGTCCTCTGTACGCTGCAAGGTGGAGCATGCCTTTCGGATCATCAAATGTCAGTTTGGATGCAGAAAAACCGTGTACCGCGGGCTCCGGAAGAATGAGAATCGTTTATACGCGATGTTTGCCTGCGCCAATTTATATGCGCTTGCCAGGGCTGGAAGGAATCTCTCTCCTGCTTGGTAAAGGGGGAACTACGCCCTTTTACAAGGTCCGGGGGAGCTTATCAGTAAAAATCGCTCCAGCAACTTCCTGCTTGCTCGGACGATTCTGCCCTGCTCGCAGCACATAGCTTGAAATTGGTGATTTATTCAGAGGTTCCCGTATCCACAGGACGCTCTGGCGGCCTTCTTTTTGCCTCGGGCCGCGGATTCCGGAGAAGCCGAGGCCCGGTGCTCGTCGTTTCGGTTAGGGGCCCCCTGGCCCGTTTCCTCTGCGCACAGGCCGGCGCCTCCTTTCGCGAAATGTATGCTTATGGGGCCGCCTCCGGAATCAGCCCAAACCTCCTCACCCGTTCCAGCCAGCGCTCCAGCCGCTTCAGCGCGGCCTGCCGGCTGCGCTGAGTAGGCGGAATCCGGTCCCACATGGTGGCGCAGAAACCGTGGAGGGCGGTGGTGTTGGGGTAATCGCGGCAGGCTGCGGACTGCTGTCCGGCGATCCACGCGACGGCGGCGCCGCTTCCCCACACCACAAGCTCCATACCCAGCCGGTCGAACCACTCCTGCGGCATGAAGCAGACCTGATAGCCCGGCTTCCGCTCCAGAGCCCAGCGAATTTCCCTCAGCTGCTCCGCCAAACCCCTTGTACTGAGATAGAGCCGTCTGCCGCAGATCTCACTGAACGGGCGGCAGAGGTGCCGCGTACCGTCCAGCGCCTCGTCGATGTTGTCCTCGCAGAAGACCTGGCGCATCTGCGCGTGGCGGTCCCCATCCCGCAAGGTGAGCGCCAATGGCCAGAATTGCTGTCGAAAACGTGTGGTTTCCTCCGGCCGCAGGCGCAGATACCGGGAGAGAGTCTCAAAGCCGCCCCCAAGGTCCGGCAGTCTGGCCAACAGGTATACCGGTTCTTCGCCGCCGGAGGGCATCCCGCAGAGGAGACCCATCGGGTACGGGAAAAACCGGTACACGAAGCGGGGCCGGGCGCACCGGGCGCGGTCGTCGAAATACGCCTCTGCTTTGGCGACGGGCTCCGGCCGCCGGTGGATGACCGCCTGCGGGATGCCTTTTTGCATACGGACCTGCACCATGAGCCTGTCCCGCAGCCCAAACAGGATTTCCGCGTGTTCCAAAAGGCGGAAGTCGTCATAGTAAAAACTTTGTACGTGGCCCATCAGATGGGCCCTCAGCCAGGGGCCGCAGGCAAGCGCCACATCGCCGGGCCGGTAGTTGGTGCGCAGCACCGCCCGGATCCGCTTCCCCTTTTTGAAAAGGACCCGGAGCTTTTCCTGGAGCGCCTGGAGGTATTGCTCGTCCCGTGTAGAGCTCCAGCCCCTCGGAGCAGAAGAATACGATTTCTCCAGAGCCCGGCTGGGCCAGCACACCGTCGAGGAATTCCATAAGCAGCTTCCGCACCGCCCCGTCGCCGGAAAGGGGGCCCGCGTCCGGCGGCCGGAGGCGCTTCCCCCCTCGCCCACCCTGATTCCGGGAAAGCGCAAGCAGCGCGTCCCGGTCCTCCCAGGAGCCCATACTTTCCCCCAGCCAACGCTCCAAAAGCTCCTCGGCCGGCTGTCCCTGCGACAGCCCCAGGGGGGAGACCCGGGCCATCAGCGCCGTTACCTCGTCCCTGCGGACCTGGAGGAAATACTCCGTCAGCCGCCCGCACCACCGGCTTCCTGCCGGCAGGCGGCGGGAGCCGGTGCGCCAGCGGGAAATGAGGGAGGGGTCGATTCCCAGCGCGCGGTTTAGTTCCTTCGGCGTAACGCGGGCCCATTCCATCAGGAGCGCGAGATTGGTCGTCAGGTTCCTCATCGTTTCGATCACCCACAACAATAAATTTGGCTGAGAAAGCCATTCGGACGAGCGTGTCTTCCTCAGGACAGAGGGCGAACGGATGGGCCGGCCCGTATGGAAGCGGGGCGCGGAAGGAAGGCCGCCTCAGACGAGCCTCTAAGGCGGTCTTTCATCGTTCTGCCGGACAGCGGAACGCCGGGCTCAGGCCGTTCCGCCCTCCTCCGGCGCCCCGTCTTCCTTCTGCTCCGGGAGCAGGGCGTCCAGCGCGTCGGAATAGAGACTGGGGTCCAGCTTTTGATACGGAGACGCATTGTCCGCCGGGGTGAGCTCCAGAAACCATCCCAAAATCTGCGGGCCGGGGATGCGGATGTAAAAAAAGTTGGAGGTGCTTCCAAAATAAGCGGATTCGCTCTGGCTCTTGCTGGAGCTTCCGGAGTTGGCGCGGAAGCCGAAGATGCCGCCCCCCCCCGGGCGTCGCTCTGCTCCATGTATTTGCGGCTGGACTCGGCGCTGGTTTTGTCGCACTGAATCCGGATGGTGATATCCTTGGCAATGACAAAGCCGGTGGGGAAGGAGGGCAGGACGTAGCTGAGCTTTTTATGCTCTCCGTTCACCTCGGCCTCATAGGTGACCAGCTCGTTCAGCTGGGCGGCGGAATTCATCCCTGCGGAGCTGGCCTTGTGGACGTCGGTCTTGGTCAGCCCCTTGCTGACGCGGATGTCCGCCAGGCGGTAGTAGTTGTCGCTGAGCTTGAAAATGGTGGGATTGAACCAGCCGCCCCGGTCGATGGAGACCTTCTTGACCCGGAAGCCGATCTCCAGCTTCTTGTTCAGCTCCATCTTTTTCTGCGTCTCAGCGGCGTTCTGCGTGGAGCGGGAACCGCCGCCGGACCAGAACCAGCCGCCCAGGCTCCAGCTGCTCTGGCTGGAGCTGGAGGAGGTGCTGTTGCTGGAAAAGCTTCCGGATTCGTCGCTCTTGATGATGACGTCCATGAAGTTTTCGTCCTGGGCCTCATCCGAGGCGGTCAGCAGGGCGGCGTCCGCGTCCGCCGCGCCCTCGGTACTGGCCGCGGCAATGGTGCCGGTGACCAGCGGGGTGAGAAAGTCCAGATCCGCCTGGACCGTTTGGATCTGCTCCTCAATGCGCTGCTTCTGGAGCGTCATGTCCCGGACCTTGGCCTCGGAGCAGGCCATGCGGGCCTCGTTGAGCCGGTTTATATCCTGCAGCACCGCGTCCTGCGCCTGGCAGGACTGGATGATGCTTTTCACCACGTCGTCCGCGATATCTTCCAGCAGGTCGCAGACGCGGCTTTCCGTGAGGTCCAGCTTTTGCTTATCCTTTGCGCTGCGGGCTTTGTCGATGACCTCCTGCGCCTTGGCATAGGGATTCCTTTCGTTCTTGTAGATGCCGATGACCGCCTTGACCGCCGAAAGCGCGCCGGACCCGTACTGAGAGAGCAGCGCCTGCTGGGATTGGGAGAGCTGCTGGCGGCGGTTTTCGACCTCCGTTTTCAGCCGCTCCTGTTCCTCGGCGGGGATTTCAATGGCCGTTTGCTCCGCAAGCTGGGCTTTCAGACCGCGCAGGCGCCGCTGCTTGGCGCGATAGTCGGCGGCCAGGCTTTCGGCGGCCATGGTCAGGTCCTTGGGGCTGAGGTTGGGCCGCAGGGACTTGAACCAGTCGCTGGGCTGGAACTGCACCGGATAGACGTCGGTGGAGCCGTCCAGGGAGCGGCGCAGGCTGGAGCGCATCTTCTGCTTCGTGTTCTCCAAAGCCTCGGAGGGAGAAGACACGTTGAGGAACCCCAGGAGGGTCAGCACCTCGTGGTAATGTCCCCGCACCACCGCGTCGTTATAGAAATTGCTGATCTGTTCCTCCTGGACCAGTCCCTCGCTGGAGAGCCAATTGGCGTACCCGTCCAGGTCGTCCCTGGCCCGGTACTCTTCGTAGACCCGGTTCTTCGTGCTGTACCACTCGTTGCGGCGCTCCAGGAACTCGTCGTAGAGCTCCCGGGCCATGGCCATGCGGGACATGGTTTTGCGCTCTCCGCGCACCTCGTCCGTCACGGGAGCCAGCAGCCATTCCCGCAGGTTCTTCTGGTCGTTGACAAAGCTCTTGAGGGCCTCCAGGCGGGGCACGTAGTTGTTGATGACCGTGTTGAAGACGGTGGAGAGGCGCTCACCGTTGGTCCCCTGCACCACGCAGGGATAGCCGGACAGGGGCGTCAGGTCCTTGGAATTGGGGCACATCCGCATCTGCGCGAAGGCTTTTGGGGGGAAATTCCAGTTGTCTCCCCTGCCGAAATGCGTGGCGGTGGCGGGGGTCCCATTCGACCACATGAAGAGACTGCACGGGATGCAGGAGGCCACCTTGCAGGTATCCTTGCTCAGGGCCAGTTCGATATTCACCTTGTTGGGGTCCCCGTTTCCGTAGTAGTGGATGATAGACTGCGTCATGCCGTGTACGCTGGCAAACAGGTCGGAGCCGGTCGGTCTCTCCAGCTCGGCCGCCAGAGGGCGCTCATCGGGCCAGCAAACGCGCTCACCGCCGTGCTTCAAAACCTGCCCCCCTGAAAACACGCCGCCGAGGAAGTTTTGGACGGTTTCCGTGACGGCTAAGGCGTTTTGGTAGGACGTTTCGATCCGCTCCTGCTGCTCCTCTTCCGATCCCGCCGGCGAAAGTTTCCGATGATTCGCTTTGTACCAATAGAGGATCGAAGGGTCCAGCAGCTGCGTTTTTCCTTCGGTGGTGAACCCGCCCACATAAGCGCCGCGCAGAGGTTCTTTTGCAAAGTCGTTCACCTTGTCTTCCAGTATTTTGAAAATGGCCTTCTCGTGCTCCATGATCTCCCCCTGCAGCACAGAGCGGTTCGTCTGCGCCAAAATAACGGGCTGGCGGGACTTGCCGCCTGGGGTCTGCGGTTTCGGATCAAACAGCTTTTTCATGCCCGTCAGCTTTGCCAGCTTTGCTTCCAGCTGGCGGTGCCGCCGGTATTCGGCGTCATCATCCGTGCCATCCAGATAAATGATATACGAATGGTCTTTGAGCTGGCCTTCGGAGCTGATGATAAATCCAAGCGCGATCACCGTGCAAAGGGCGTCGGCCTGTCCCGGAGTGTACAACATGCCCATCCTTGTACCTCCTGTTTTTATTTGGGGTCCGCTCGTCTTTTTCAGGATAGGAAAATTTCCCCGGCTTGTCAATTCCCCAAATCTTTGTCATTTTATTGCCAATTTTGTTGGAAGCTGTCAAAAAATTGACAGCTTTTTGCGTCTTGAATGCGCAATGAAATGACGCCCGGCGTCCACCATGCGTTTCAAAAGCGCGGCAGCCCTTGGCGGCTGCCCGGCCGATCCAGCCAGGCGGCGGACCGCAGGGCCTCTGGCACGTCCGCGCCCGGAAGGGGACCGCGCCGCCGGTTCCCTCCCGGTTGTGCTTTCGGGGCTTCCTCTGCCGCCGTCTATTGACAGTAAAAGGGAAACAATAGTATAATGTAAACAGAAGCATGATCCGGCCTGCGTTTGAAACCGGGGCAGTTCTGTTCCCGGCCGGGCAGTCCTCTTTTTTGACGTTGGAAGGGGGGCGTTTCCTATCAAAAGAAATCCGGACAAACAGAAAAAGCAGAGAAGATTCTCCCTGCTCTTCCCCATCATCGTGATTTTCTGCGTCTTTGGGACGATCGTATTCTCCGTATCCCGGAAGATTGCCCGGGAAATGTCCGAATCCGCCGTCCAGAACCTCAGCGAAAGCCTGGACCTGATTGAGAGCACCATCGAGGCGATCCTGCGCAGCGAGGCGGAGTTCCAGACCCTGATTGCCCAGGAGATCGCACGGGTGGAGGACCCGGAGGAATACATTCGCTCCTATGAGAAAAACCAGACCATGTCCAAGATGTCGCTGATCCTGTCCGGGAAGACGGAGGGCGTCTCCAACACTGGAGACCGCTTTACGGAGGACGGGCTGGATTTCTCCGCCGGCGGGACGGTGATGGGCTTTCCGGTGTCCCAGTCCTACCTCAACTATATGGGAACGTGGTCCTATACCATAAAGTGCCCCGTGGAGCGGGACGGACGGGAAATCGGGACCCTCTATGCCGAGTATATTTACGACGCCGTGGACCGGTCCCTTCCGGACGGGTTCTACAACAAGCAGGCGTCGCTGTATATCATGGACGCGGAGAGCCAGCGGTTTGTGCTGAAGCCCAAGGGCATGGGGCAGCGCAGCGCGGGCCATCTGAACCTGGCGGATTTCTACCAGGCCAACGATATCAAGGCCCCGGAGATCCGCAGGGAGGTGGACGCGTGCCTGGAGAGCGGGAAGAACATCCTGTTCTATCATGACATTCGGAACGTGCGCGCCCTCAGCTATATGTGGGCCGTGAACGGCGGGACCATTTTCCTGGTGGGCTACGTGCCGGTTCAGGCCATCCAGCGGGAGGGGCAGACCGTCAACCAGAACATTTTCATCGTCGTGGCCTCCATGCTGGCGGCGTTTTTCCTGTGCATTCTCTTGTACTACCTCAACTGGCGGCAGCAGGATAAGCTGCGCAGGGAGCAGGAGGAAGAGCGAAGGGTCCACAGCCAGCAGCTGGCGGAGGCCCTCCAGGCCGCCCAGATCGCCAGCGAATCCAAGACCACCTTCCTCTCCAACATGTCCCACGACATCCGTACGCCCATGAACGCGGTGCTGGGCTTTACCACCCTCCTGGCCACAGACGCGGAAAACCCCGCCAAGGTCCGGGAGTACACCCGGAAGATCATGGCCTCCGGCCAGCACCTCCTCAGCCTCATCAACGACATTCTGGACGTCTCCAAGATTGAGAGCGGGAAGGTGGTGCTGAACCTTGAGAAGTTCGCCCTGAACGACGTGGTGTCCTCCGTGGACGCCATCATCCAGCCCATGGCCAGGGCCAGGCAGCAGGAGTTCCACCTGGAGGTCACCGGCGTCCGGCACGAGTACCTGGTGGGAGACGAGACCCGCATCAACCAGATTCTCATCAACCTCCTCTCCAACGCCGTGAAATACACGCCGGAGAGGGGACATATCTGGTTCCGCATCATCGGGCTGAAGCAGCGCTCCAGCCAGTACGAGCATATCCGCATCGAAGTGGAGGACGACGGCTACGGCATGACGCCGGAGTATCTGAAGACCATCTTCGACGCCTTTACCCGGGCGGAGAACAGCACCACCAACAAGGTCCAGGGCACCGGACTGGGCATGGCCATCACCAAGAGCATCGTGGAGCTGATGGGCGGCACCATCGAGGTTTTCAGCGAGGTGGACCGGGGGACCCTCTTCCGGGTGGACCTGGAGCTCCGCATTCAGGAGGAGCAGGCGGACCAGCAGTTCTGGACGCAGCGGGGCGTCTTCCGAATCCTGGTGGTGGACGGAGATCCGGAGAGCCGGGAGAACATTCGGACCCTCATGGAGGAAACCGGCCTCCAGCTGAAAACCGCCGCCGACAGCCGGGAGGCCGGGGACCTGCTGCGAAGCGGCGGGGACTGCCAGCTTGCCCTCCTGGACTGGGAGACCTGCGGCCTCCCGGCGGCCCGGGAATTGCGGGAGGTCCTCCCCGCGGGGGTGCCCATTCTCCTCCTGGCGGAGTTCGGCGCGGAGAACACGGCGCAGGCCCTGGAGATCCCGCGCACGGGCCTCCTGACCAAGCCCTTTTTCGCCTCCGCGCTCCGGGAAAAGGCGGAGGAGCTGTGGGCGGAGCCCGGTAAGGCGGACGCCTCCGAGGCCGGGGAAGACGGCGGCCTGGAGGGAATCCGCTTCCTGGCCGCGGAGGACAACGAGATCAACGCGGAGATCCTGGCGGAGCTTCTGGAGATCGAGGGAGCCTCCTGCGAGATCGTGCAAAACGGCCGCTTAGCGGTGGAGCGTTTCCGGCGGGCGGAGGCGGGCGAATTCGACGCCATCCTGATGGATGTGCAGATGCCGGTGATGAACGGCCACGAGGCCGCGCGGGCCATCCGCGCTCTGGAGCGGGAGGACGCAAAGCGCATTCCCATCATCGCCATGACGGCCAACGCCTTTGCCGAAGACGAAAAGGCGGCGCTGGACGCCGGCATGGACGCCCACGTGCCGAAGCCCCTGGACATGGAGCTTCTGAAAAAAGTCATCCGGCAATGTATCAGAGAGGAGGAACCACAATGAAGTCACATGTAAAGCACGGAGCCCGGAGCGGGGCCGCCGGTTTTTTGGCCGTGCTGGCGGCGCTGTCCCTGACAGCCTGCGGCGGGCACGAGTCCGACATCAACCTGCTCCCCCAGGACGAGGGGGAGGAACGTGTGGTCAACCTGTTCAGCCCCATGGAAAAGACCAATCCCAACGCGGAAAACGTCGCCAGGACCGCGTCGGACCTGACGGTGGTCATGGCCGAGGAACAGCTGGGCGTCACCATGGTATACAGGACCTATACGGCGGAGAGCTACCAGGATAAGACCTACGACGAGGCTATTCTTGACCGGGCGCGCAATAATATGGACGATCTGTATCTGCTGAACCCGGACGTCATCTTGACGCTGGGGGCTGAGGGAAAGCTGATGGACCTGTCCGGCCTGGACAGCGCGAAAAACCTGCGGGATATCATCCGGGTCGCCAACACGGTGGATGGGAAGCTGGTGGCCATCCCCCAGGAGGTGGTGGCCTACGGCCTGTTCCTCAATGTGGACCTGTTCAACCAGTACGGCCTGGCCCTGCCGGAGACGCCGGAGGAATTCCTGGAGTGTTGCCGCGTTTTCCAGGAAAACGGGATCGAGACACCCATCGGCGCAAACCGCTGGTGGCTGGAGACCTTCGTCTTTGCCCAAGCCTACGCCGATCTTTATAACGGCGGGAACACGGAGGCGGAAATCGCGGCCCTGAACAGCGGAGAGGCCAAGTACAGCGACTACATGCGCCCCGGCTTCGAGTTCTTGCAGACCCTCATCGACTGCGGCTATATCGACGCGGAGAAAGCCCTGGTCAGCGAGGCCATTGAGGCGGAGGGACCGGATTTCCTGGCGGGAAAGACCCCCATCGTCATGGCCTACTGGGGCGCGGCCAACTCGGAGACGAGCTATGGAAAGACCGATTTTGAGATGCAGGTCATCGGCTTCCCCACAGATAGGGGGCAGATGCCGGTGATGCCCATGACCGGCCTTGCCGTCGGCGCCGAGGCGGAGCACCGGGAAGACGCGGCCAAGGTCCTGGATATCATGACCTCCGACGAGGCCCTTCGCATCTACTCGGAAACCAACCGGGTCATCTCCCCTTCCAAAAATGTGAAGGTAGACTGCGTTCCCGCCCTGCGTCCCCTGAACCAGCGCATTGAGGAAGGCGTCTACGTCCTGGGCTCCAACGCGAGCATGCGCGTGGAGCAGTGGGGGAACACCTGCCAGATCGTGCGGCAGCTGCTGGGCGGCGCCACGGTGGATGAATGTATGGCGGCTTTTGACGAGCTTCAGGCAGAGACCCTGTCGTGAATAGGAAACGCACGGGAGCGGGCTTGGCCCGCTCCCTCTACGTTCCAGAGCTTTGGTCAGGCCGTCCCCGTTTTCCCGTGCAGAAGGGACAGCCGCCCATTTTTGCTATATCCGACAAGGAAAGTACAAAAATATTAGACATTTTATATATTACTTTTCCGGCTGATTTGTATTTTAATATAGATATGTCTTATTGCCGGCGCAATGGAAAAGGAACTGGGGCTTCTTTTCAGCTGCGTTGACCCGATTGCCCGCGCGACCGCATAATGAAAGCGCACTGGCAGTTCCAAAACCAGTGCGCCGGACAGAAGGAGGATGCTTATGACGGATAAACTACAGCTGTTTGTGGAGGCGATCCAGGATGCTCCGGTCATCGCCGCCGTCAAGAACGACGAGGGATTGGAGCGGGCGTTGTCCTCCGAAAGCACGGTGGTCTTTCTGCTCTACGGAACCATCCTGAACATCCGGGAGCTGGTCCAGCGGGTCAAGGAGGCGGGAAAGCTGGCCTTTATCCACATTGATCTGGTGGAGGGCATGTCCTCCAAGGATATTTCCGCCGAGTACATCGCCAGCCGCACAGAGGCGGACGGCATCATATCCACGCACCCAAACCTGATTCGCCGGTCCCGGGAGCTGGGGCTTCTGACCATCCAGCGCTTTTTCATGCTGGACTCCTTGTCCTTCGCCAATGTCCTGCGGCAGAGCTCCAATGCCGACGTGGTGGACGTGCTCCCCGGAGCCATCGCCAGCGTCATCAGCCATTTGGTGCGGGAGGTCCATCAGCCCCTGATTGCCAGCGGCCTGCTGCTGGAAAAGTCCGATGTGGTGGCGGCTCTCTCCGCCGGGGCATCGGCCGTGTCCACCACCAGCGAGCAGCTCTGGTCCGTATAAGGCGGGCTCATGCGCCCCCGCGCCGCCTCAGCCGCCGGAGCAGGCGGACCACCGGCGCGCTCCGGCCCTGGAAAGACTGGGCCGTCTTTTCCTCCAGGAAGTCCCGGAAGGCGTCCTCCCTCTCCCCCAGAGCGGCTTTGGGAATCATGTAGCCGCCGTACCGGTCCCGGAAAATGTAGAAGTATTCCCGGTCCTCTCCCAGGCGGGCGACCTCGGCGTAGGCCAGGGGCTTCCCCAGGGGCGTTTCCTCCGGCAGGGAAATGACCTCCATGGCCTTCTTTTTGAAGACGTAGCGGGAGGCGGGAAAGTCCAGTCCGCTGTCCCGCAGCTGCTTGGTCAGCTTGTGGGCGGTGTGGTTGGCGGCGCTGTAGGTGCTGGTGACCAGATAGCAGCCGTACGCCGTAATCAGTATGCCCCACCACTGGGAAAAATTTACCACGCCCAGGATGACCAGCACCAGGCTCAGCAGCGACCGGGCCACCCGGTTTCCCATGCAGAAGAGATCATACTGCATGTGGGCCAGCGCCTCAAAGCTCTTTTCCGTGTGCTGCATTTCCACCTGGTATTCCATGATGTCACGCTCCTTTTCAACCGACTCTATCACGACGGGAAAGGCCCGAGGGGGAAAAGCCCCCCTCGGGTCTTAAACTGTTTACATGGCGGCAGGGCCGTAGATCAGATCCGGGACAATGGTAATCAGCCTCGGGCAGAAGGTCAGGAGCAGCAATACGATAAAGAGGCTGAGTATAAAGGGCCAGACCTCTTTTAAGAAATCGCTGATCGGGCACTTCGTGATGCCGCAGGTGGTGAACATCATGGAACCAAAGGGAGGCGTAATGCCGCCGATCATGATGTTGACGATGGCCACCAGGCCGAAGTGGTACACGTCGATGCCCAGCGTCCGGGCCACGGGGAGCAGCAGCGGCGTAATGATCATCAGGGCCGCGCCGCCCTCCAGGAACATGCCCATAATCAGCAGCACCAGGTTGCACAGCAGCATGAAGACCCACTTGTTGTCCGTCAGGTTCAGCACGCCGCTGGCCACAATCTTCGGCAGGTTGATCCAGCTCATGTACTGGCCGAATACATTGGCGGAAACCATGATCAGCACCACGCTGGAGGTTCCGGCGATGGTGTCCATCAAAATGGGGATCAGGTGCTCCCGGAAGCTCAGCTTGCGGTAGACGAACTTGCCGATGACCACGGCGTACAGCACGGCGAAGGCGCCGCCCTCGGAGGGGGTGAACCAGCCGAAACGCATACCCAGGATGATGCCGAAGGGGAAGAACAGCCCCCAGAAGGAGATGAACGCCTGCTTCAAAATCACCTTGGCCGGAGGGAACTTATCCCGGGTGGTGGGATAGTTCCGCTTTTTGGCAATGATGGCCACGGTAATCATCATCGAAATGGCCATCAGGATGCCGGGGACATAGCCCGCAGCAAAAGTCCGACCCAGGGACGCCTGGGCGATGAGGGTGAAAACAATGAGGTTGACTCCCGGCGGAATGACCGGGGTAGCCGCCGAGGAGGCCGCCGTGATGGCGGCGGAGAAGGCCTTGGAATACCCCCGTTTCTCCATCTCCGGCACCAGCATCTTGGACTGCATGGCACAGTCGGCGTTGGCGGAGCCGGAGCAGCCGCCCATCAGCATGGACAGCAGCACGTTCACCTGGGCCAGGCCGCCCTTCATATGGCCGGTAACGCACTCACAGAAGTCCATCAGCTTGTCGCTGATGCCGCCGAAGTTCATGACCGAACCGGACATGATAAAAAACGGGATGGCCAGCATGGAGAAGGACTGGGTGGAGTTCATCACCTTTTGCAGGATCAGGAAGGGCTGGGAGGTGGTGTCGATGAACAGGAAGTAAAAGAAGGTGGAGCCAAACAGGGAGTAGACGATGGGCATGCCCAGGAAGTACAGGATGAAGACCATGAAAATGGGAATCATGGCGGTAAAGGTCAAGGTCATTCCGCTGCCGCCTCCTTGTCTTTGATGATGTGCAGGCGGTCCTTCAGCAGGAAGCGCACCTGATAGAGGGTGGAGAGGCCAAAGCCGATGGGCACGGCGATGCCCGTCCACCACTTGGGAACCCGCAGGAGATCCGTCATGGCGATCTTCATGACGCCCCGGGAGAAGATGAGGCTGTAGACATACTGACTGCTGACAACGGTGAGCATGATGAGCACCAGCAGTTCCACGACGCTCATGATATCCTGCACGATGGGCTTGGATTTGCCGGGGAGAACGTTGACCAGGATGTCCACGCCCAGGTGGGAGTGCTTGCGGTGGGCATAGGCGCTTCCGATGAACACCGTCCAAACGAAGAGGCTGGTCACGACCTCCTCGCTCCACTGGAGGGGGCTGTTGAGGAAGCGGCGGAATATGATGTTCGCGTTGACCAGGATGACGCAGAGGGTCAACGTGGTGCCGGTGATAATGGCGTCCAGATTGGTGACGACGCCTTTTAGCGTGATTTTCCGTTTCTCTTCCATATTATAAGCTCATTTCCTTCACAAATGTGGCGGCGGCATTCACAGGCGGGAAACGGCGTTTCCCGTCCGCGAATACGGCCTCGAACACTCTTAGCAGGCTGCCCGGTTTCACCGGGCAGCCTGCGCGGGATTTAAAGCCCGCGGCCTTGGCCGGGACGATTTGTTGGAGAGGATCAGCCGTTGTTGGCGCGATACTCGTTGATCAGCTCCACCAGCTTGCCGCGGAGAGCGGGATCCGCGCCGTACTCCTCGCAGATCCAGTCATAGACGGGCTCGCAGGCGGCAGTGAAGGCCTCCAGGTCGACCTCGTTCCAAGTCACGCCCTGGCCGGCCAGCATCTCCTTCTGGGTATCCTCGTCCTCACGGCAGGAGGTCTGCTCCCACATGCCGCATTCATAGGCGCATTCGTCAATGATATCCCGCCACTTGGTGGGGATGGACTGATAGAGGTCCTCGGGCATGAACAGCCAGCGGGTGGCGATCAGGTGGTTGGTCAGGGCGACCTTCTTCACCAGCTCATAGGGAGCGCCTGCGCCGGACAGGGTGGAGGTGGAGCCCTCAAAGCCCTCGACCACGCCGGAGGAAATGGCGGACAGGCACTCGGTGAAGCTCATGGGGACGGGGGTGGCGCCCAGGCACTCCAGGGTCTTGGTGAACAGGGCGGAGGAGGTAGCCCGAAGCTGGTGGCCCTTCAGGTCGTCAGGGGTCTTGACGTCCAGGTTGGTGACCACGCTGCGGAAGCCGAAGGAGTAGTGGGTGTCCAGAATATGGATGTTCTCGGCGGCCAGGCGGTCGCACACGTCCTTGACCAGGTCGGACTCCATGACGTAGTTATACTCCTCGTCGCTGTTGTACAGCATGGGGCCGATCAGGGTGGCGGCGTCGCCCACGTAGTCGGCGAACAGGGAGGGCTCTTCCAGTCCCATCCAGTTGGCGTTGTTGACGGCCTGGGTGACGGAGTCGCCGTAGCAGTCCAGTTCGTTCTGGCCATAGTAGGTCACGGTGATATGGCCTTCCGTGCGCTCGGTAATCATTTCAGCCAGCTTCTCAGAGGCCTTGTAATTCCACTCGGTGGGCTGGAACACGTTTGAGAACTTGATGTCCAGGTAGAAGTTGTCGGCGTCCTCGTCGGACCCGCCGGAGGGCTGGACGCTGTCGTTGGACTGCTGGTCGCCGCCGGAGGCCTGGGAATCGCCGCCGGAGGCCTGGGAATCGCCGCCGTTTCCACCGCAGGCGCACAGGGACAGCAGCATCAGCATGGCCAGCAGCAGTGTGAAAACCTTTTTCATGTTCAATCTCTCCTTCAAATTTTTGTTTGCGATCACGTCTCCCACCGAATGAAACCAGAAGTCGCGAACCACATGAAGCCATTATATACCATTCGACGCCCTTTGTCAATAAAAACCTAAAATCTGTGAATATTTTTTTAAATATTCGTACATTTTGACCAATATTCTTGGCCTTGTCCACGAAGCGGCCCGGCTCAATCCATCTTCTCCAGGATTTCCCGGATATCCCGGTAGGTCTCTGAGGGTTGGACGCCGTACTTCTCGATATCCTCCGGCACGCCCTCGCCCGAGAGGACGAAGGCGGTGTCGATCCCGGCCCGGACGCCGCAGGCGATATCGGTGTAGATCCGGTCCCCCACCAGCACGGTCTCCTCCTTCGAGCAGCCCCAGCGGTCCATGGCAAGCAGCGCCATCTCCGGCTCCGGCTTGCCAATGACCTTGGGCCTCCGGCCCGTGGCCCGGAAGAGCATCTCGCATACCGAACCGCAGTCCGGCACGGAGCCCCAGGCCGTAGGGCAGACCCAGTCGGGGTTGGTGGCAATAAAGTCCACCTTGGGGTCCCCCAGAAGTATGCAGGAATCCTCCAGCTTCTGGAAGGTCAGCTCCGTGTCAAAGCCGTGGAGCAGCAGCCCGATTCCCGCCTCCCAGCGGTCTGTGACACGGAAGCCGGCCTGGCGCAGCTGGTCCTGAAAGGTCCGGGTGCCGGAGGCGTAAATCAGCGTATCCTGAAAGCCGTGGTTCCGGAGATACCAGACCGTCGCGTCCACGGAGGTGAGAAAGTCCTCCGCCTCCGCGTCGATGCCCATTCCCCGGAGGCGTTCCACATATGCCGTCACGCTCCGTGAGGAGTTGTTGGTGGCAAAGAGATACCGTCCTCCCCGTTCCCGCACCCGGCGGAGAAAGTCCAGCGTCCCGTCGAACAGCCGGTCCCCCAGGTAAATGGTGCCGTCCATGTCCAGAAGAAAGAGTGTTTTCTTCCTGAGATCGATCATGGTTACAGCCGGGCGACGCCGGACTTCCGGGCGGCTTCAGCCACGGCCTTGGCCACGGCGGGACCCACCCGCTTGTCAAACGCCTTGGGGATGATGTAGTCGGCGGACAGCTCCTCGTTGGAAATCAGCCCCGCCAGAGCCTCGGAGGCGGCCATCTTCATCTCCTCGTTGATATCGCTGGCCCGCACGTCGAAGGTCCCCCGGAACACCCCGGGGAAGGCCAGGACGTTGTTGATCTGGTTGGGGAAGTCGCTCCTCCCGGTGGAGACCACCGCCGCGCCGCCGGCCTTGGCGTCGTCGGGGAAGATCTCCGGCGTGGGGTTGGCGCAGGCGAAGACGATGGCGTCCTTGTTCATGGTTTTGACCATCTCCGTGGTGACGGTGCCCGGGGCGGAGACGCCGATGAACACGTCCGCGCCCGCCAGGACGTCGGCCAGGGTTCCGGCCTTCTTCTCCAGGTTCGTCACCTGGGCCATCTCCTCCTTGATCCAGTTCAGGCCCTCCCGGCCCTGGTAGATGGCGCCCTTGCGGTCGCACATGGTGACGTTTTTGAAGCCGGCGGACAGCAGCAGCTTCACGATGGAGATGGCGGCGGCGCCCGCGCCGGAGGTGACCACCTTCACGTCTTCCTTCTTCTTGCCCACTACCTTCAGGGCGTTGGTCAGGCCCGCCAGGGTAATGATGGCGGTGCCGTGCTGGTCGTCGTGGAAGATGGGGATGTCGCACTTTTCCTTCAGCTTCCGCTCGATTTCAAAGCAGCGGGGGGCGGCGATGTCCTCCAGGTTGATGCCGCCGAAGGAGCCGGACATCAGCCACACGGCGTTGACGAACTCGTCCACGTCGTGGGTCTTCACGCAGAGGGGGAAGGCGTCCACGTCGCCAAAGGCCTTGAAGAGCACGCATTTGCCCTCCATGACGGGCATGCCCGCCTCGGGGCCGATATCGCCCAGCCCCAGGACGGCGGAGCCGTCGGTGATGACGGCGCAGAGGTTGTGCCGCCGGGTCAGGTCATAGCTCTTGCTGATATCCTTCTGGATCTCCAGGCAGGGCTGGGCCACGCCGGGGGTGTAGGCCAGGCTCAGGTCGTCCTTGGTCTCCACGGGAACGGTGGCGACCACCTCGATCTTGCCCTTCCACTCGCCATGAAGGCGGAGAGATTCCTTTGCGTAATCCATGATGCAGTCCTCCTTACTTATTTCTGATCCTCGAAGGGGAAGTGATAGGGCAGATTCAGCTTATCCCGGATCTCGATGATTTCCTTCTGGATGGTCTCGCCCACAGGCACGCCCTTGTCCTTGCGCTCCTGCCAGGCCAGCCACTCCTTTTCGCCGGCGGTGTAGATACGCTCCGCGCCGGGGGCCTTCTCAGAGTCCCGGAGCCCGCGGCAGATGCCGCCGGCGGTCTTCTTGAAGGTGTCCAGGCCCATGAAGAACTCGGGATTGATAACGAAGAAGAAGTGGCCCAGGCGGTACATCTGGTTGCTGCCGTCGGCGGCCTTGCCGCTGAGATCCTTCATGAAGGGACCGCCGGCCAGGGCGGCGGAGAGGATCTCCACGATGGTGGTGAAGCCGTAGCCCTTATAGCCGCCGGTGGCCTCGCCCAGGCCGCCCAGGGACAGCAGGGCGCAGTTCCCGGCCCGCATCTCCTTGAGAATCTGGGCGGAGTCGCTCATGGTGCCGCCGTCCTTGGTGACGACCAGGCCCTCGGGGGTGGGCTTGCCGCTGCGGGCGTAGAACTCGATTTTGCCGTTCTGGATGGTGGAGGTGGCGCAGTCGAAATTGAAGGGGAACTCCTCGTCGGTGGGCATGGTAAAGGTGAGGGGATTGGTGCCCATCATGGGCTCCACGCCCCAAGTGGGAGCCACGGAGGGCCGGGCGTTGGTGCCGGTAATGCCGATCATGCCCGCCTTTTCCGCCATGGTGGTCCAGTAGCCCGCGATGCCGTAGTGGGTGGAGTTGTAGACCGCGCCGCCGGCCATGCCGTATTTGGCGGCCTTTTCGATCAGCATTTCCATCATGTGGTAGCTGGCCACCATGCCCATGCCGTTGTTGGCGTCCATGACCACCGTGGTGGGGGTGTCCTTTACGATGTCCATTTTGGTCTCGGGGAGCAGGGTCCCGTTGACGATGCGGTCAATGTAAATGGGCTTGAAGCGGTTGCAGCCGTGGCTCTCAATGCCCCGGCGGTCGGATTCTAGCAGGACGTCGGCGCAGATCTTCGCGTCGGCCTCGGGAACGCCGTAGCCTTTGAAGGCGTCGATCAAAAAGCTGTTCATCAGGTCCCAGGATACATAAGGTCTTGTTTCCATGTGTTCCAATCTCCTCTTACCAAATTTTGGGGTGCTGATATATGCAAAAAGAGCGCAATAACCACACCATACTGGGCAGTTATCGCACTCATCTCACATACTCTGTTGGTAGCAAGCTGTCATCAGTGGGTACAGTATATCAGAGCTTTGTGAGAATTGCAAGAGTCAATTTGCTTGTTTTGAAAGGCGGTTGTGCAGGTTGCACATCCTCTTAGTCCGGCAAGCATTACAGCCGTTTCTGCCCTCAAAAAGGCGGTTTTTACAGGCGTTTGCTTCGGAATTTTTGTGCAATACAGCAAGAGACGACGGTCCTTATGGCAGTCTCAGCGGCGAACCCCGTGAGAACGATGACCCGGCCCGCGTCACGAGCGCCGCAGGCTGTGCAAATGGCGGAAATGTTCGAGGAGACGAGCCGTCCGTGGTCCGCCTTATGGGCCAGATGGTTCCGCATCAGCGAAATGCGGCCCCCGGGAGACCTGCCGGGATATTCGGGAAAACCGCAAAGATATGGACGGAAAGCCCCCCCGGCCGGAGGACATATTGTCCTCCGGCCGGGGAGTTCCTCTGCATTCGGCGGCCTGCGCGGGAAGGGGCTCAGCCCTCCTCCGCCAGCTTCTTATAACGTGCGCAGCGGGCCTTGACGTCGACGACAGCCTTTTCATAGAAGGCGTCGGCCTTGCCGGGGAAGTTGTTCTTCAAGGAGGCGAAGCGGTTCTCTCCCATGAGGAAGGGCAGCAGCTTTTCCGTGTCCGGCTCGGCGGAATCCAGCTGGAAGGGATTCTTCCCCTCCGCTGTCCGGCGGGGGTCGCAGCGGTAGAGCTGCCAGCAGCCGCACTCCACCGCCTTCTTCATCTCGTCCTGCGAGCAGCCCATTCCTGGCCAAGAGGTCCGTCTGGGCCATCGGCGGCGACGGCCGGGCCTATGACATCGGCTTCGGCGGCATTGACCACGTGCTGGCCCAGAACCGGGACGTGAATCTGCTGGTACTGGACACGGAGGTGTACTCCAACACCGGCGGACAGTCCTCCAAGGCGACCCCCACCTCCGCCGTGGCGAAGTTCGCCGCCGGAGGCAAGCAGATCGCCAAGAAGGACCTGGAGGCCATTTTCATGAACTACGGCTATGTGTACGTGGCCCAGGCGGCTATGGGCGCGGAGCAGGCCCAGACCCTGAAGGCCCTGCGGGAGGCGGAGAGCTATCCCGGCCCGTCCATCGTCATCTGCTGCTGCCCCTGCCTGGAGCAGCATATCAAGAAGGCCAAAGTGGATGTCAGCGAGATGATGGGCAGCGAGGTATACCTCCACGCCAACGCTGATGGACGCGACGTGGTGGTCATTGTGCCCACCCTGGACCTCTCCAGCGTCAGCTTTGCTCATGGGACGGAAATCCGCCTCTTTCTCATTATTTCCGGGAACCGCTCTAATTCGGGCAGACACGGCCTATCCAACGCTTTTTATTTGGAGGCCGGGCAGTACCTGGAAGAAGGAGCACGGAAAAGGAAGACACTTTGCGATTCAAATTTGACCTCTCCGCGGCGCTCCTATGTGCGCGGCCCCTGCCGGGTACAACCGCTTTGGCGCCAAAAATTTTTTCTTTCCTCTTTAATTTTACTTAACTAACTGGGGAATTCTGCCGATATTCATTTGAGATATTGTTTAGGCCTTGTTTGAAAATTGACGGAATGCCCAACGGTGAGAGATTTTTTCGCCAATCAAGGCAAATTTTCGCGGGCGGGCTGACGCCCGGCAAGAAAATTTAAGGAAGCACTGATTTAATCAACGTGTGCAGATTTGCGCCAGAAATTTTCGCTGGCAAGGAAGAAAATCGCAGAAATCCTGGCGGATTTCAAGATTTTCTGACGCAGATCAGCGGAAATTTAAGGCGTAAAGATGTGTGCGGGGATTAAATCAGTGCTTCCTTAACGCAGAGTGGCGGAAAAAGATCCGCCGTTTTGGGCGTTTTGCCATTTTTCAAACAAGGCCTAGAGCAAAAATTTTCAGAACCGGCGCTTACAGACAGTGAAACATAAAAGGAGATGGGCGACATGATCAACTACATACGGAATTTAAGAATCAGGCTAAAACTTTATATCCTTATAGGGGTCGCGCTGCTTGGAATGCTTATTATCAGCGGCATGTCATTCTTCCTCATGGGCCGGATGAACGATATGACCAATGACATTTCCGCAAGCTGGCTTCCCAGTGTTGATATCGCAAGAGACTTAAGTACTACCATTTCCAATATTCGCCTGAATGAATTAGGGTATCTTACCGCGATTTCGGATGACGTGGAGGAGTCCAGCCTGCAATATCTCCAGAGCGAAAAAGCCGAGATGGACAATCTTTTAGCCACATACGGGGCGCTCATTGACGAGGACGAGAGCAACTTCTATCAAACCGCCTTAAACTTCTGGACCCAGTACAATCAGGCGGATGAAACCATGATGGCGCTGGCCAAGCAGGGCCGCACGGAAGACGCCCGCGCGATCCTGGAAGGCGAATGCGTAGGTCTTTATAATTCTTTAAACGGCGCCTTCAATGATATTATCGCCTACAATACGGAAGGCAGCGACCAGGCGGCGGCGGAAAGCGCCTCCCTTTATAGAACCGCCACCATCCTGATGATCGCGATTGTCGCTGCTATAATCCTCGTGGGCGTCTTCTTCTCGTTTGTAATCATACGCCTGATCAAGACTCCAATTTCTGAAATCGAAAATGCCGCCATCAAAATGGCGGAGGGAGATCTGAATGTCGAGATCTCCTATACCTCTAAGGACGAGCTGGGCGTCCTCGCCGCTCAGGTCAGTAAATTGATCCATAAGCTCCAGGTCATTATTGATGACGAGAATAAATTCCTCGCCAAAATGGCCGAAGGCGATTTTACGGTGGATACGGTCTGTGAGGAAGAATACACAGGCGGCTTCTATCCCTTGCTGGTTTCCTTCCGGGGCATTGCGGAAAAGCTCAACGACACGATGCAGCAAATCAGTCAGAGCTCCTCTCAGGTTGCAAGCGGAGCGGGCCAGGTGTCCAACAGCGCCCAGGCCCTCGCCCAGGGCTCCACTGAGCAGGCAAGCTCCGTACAGGAGCTCGCCGCCACCATTGACGAAATCTCCAACAAAGTGAACCAGAACGCGGACAACGCGCGGCAGGCCAGCGAGGCGGCAAACTGTGTCAGTTCAAAAATGAACGTGAACAAGGAAAAAATGCAGCAGATGATACAGGCGATGAATGATATCAGCACCTGTTCCACCGAAATCAGCAAAATCATGAAAATCATTGAAGACATTGCTTTCCAGACCAACATCCTCGCCCTGAACGCCGCCGTCGAAGCCGCCCGCGCAGGCGCCGCCGGAAAGGGATTTGCCGTAGTGGCCGACGAAGTGCGCAGCCTGGCAAACAAGAGCACCGAGGCTTCCGAAAACATCTCCGCCTTGATTGAAAACTCCCTGAAGGCCGTCGAAAGCGGAACGCAGATCGCGGATGATACCGCTCAGTCTTTGATTCAGACTGTAACGGACGTAAACGAAATGACCAGCATCATCCAGCAGATTTCGGAGGCCAGCAGCGACCAGGCGGATTCGATTTCTCAGATTCGGGTGGGAATTGACCAGATTTCCAGCGTTGTGCAGACAAACTCGGCAACCGCGGAAGAAAGCGCGGCGGCAAGCGAGGAGCTGTCCAGCCAGTCGCAGCTTATGAAGGGCCTTGTGCAGAGGTTCCGGCTAAAGGGCGGATTTTCGAGATAACTCCCCTGCCTGCCCGCTTTTTCGCAGCGTGAGCTCCTGCGCACGGGGGAAATCACCAAGTACATACAAACAGCGGCATGGAGTATTGCTCCATGCCGCTTGCCTATTCAGAGGCCCGGCCTCTCCCCGGCGGAAGAGGCCGGGCGGCTTGAGCCAAACAAATTGCCGGCCGAATGGGATGGCCCCATCCGGTCGGCTTGTCATGCCAATTCGCGGGCGAGCTGCCCCGAGGGGCCGGTCCTGTTATAGTCAACGCAGTTGAAGAGGAGTAAACACTCCTTTTCAACCGGCGGACCGCAGGTCCGCCGAGGCGCAAGGCGCCTATGCGTTTCCTATGAAGTTCACCACAGAAAGCCGCATTCGCGGCCCACAGCGCGGTACACCCGCGCTGTGTTGAAAAGAATCCATTGGATTCTTTTCAACCGTGGTAACTATAAAAAGCCAGGTCCAGGTCCACGTCTCCCTGGATGCCGTCCACCCGGCCGGTGTGGGAATACTGCCACAGGTCAAAGTGGTAATAAAAGTCCGGCACGGCGCCATACTCCGCCAGCCACAGCTCATAGTCCGTCAGCTCCCGCAGGTCATAGCGCAGATAGCCCTGGGTCTGGTTGAAATAGACCGCCGGACGGTAGCCCGCGTCCTCAATCCGCTTGCAGAAGGCGGCGGCGCAGCGGGTCATCGTCTCTCCGTCCAGGCCGTCGGTACGGGCCTCGTCCCCGGTGATGGGCTCCCAGTCAAAGGCCACGGGAAAGGCGAGGGCCCGCCCGTCTAGGACCTCCAGAACGTAGTCCGCCTCTTCCTCCGCCTCCTCCGGGGTGATGGCCTGGGAGAAGAAATAAACGCCTGCCTCCAGCCCGGCGTCCAGCGCCCCCTGGAGGTTTTTTTCAAAGGTCTCGTCCAGGAACAGGCCGCCCTGGCTGTAGCCCCGGTGGCCCAGGCGGAGCATGGCGAAGTCGATGCCGTCCGCCGCCACCGCCGGCCAGTCGATTTCTTTTTGGTGCGTGGACACGTCGATGCCCGCCTTGGCCCGCCGTCCGTTCGCCTCATAGGTGACCCGGCCCTTCTCGTCCAGGGCGAACGCGTCCGCGTCATAGGGATTCAGGGGCATTCCATCAATGGGCTCCAGGACCATATCGCCAAACCGGAACGTGATGGGCTCCTCCGCGTCAGGGGGAACCTCCGGCTCCTGGTTTCCCCGCAGGACGAGAAACAGCGCCGCTCCGGCGACGATCAGCGCGATGATGGAGACCGCCAGGGACAGGGCGCTCAGCCCGATTTGGGGCTGCCGGTTCCGGGCGGACGGGGCCCTCTGTCCCCGGTCCCTGGCCGGGGCGGCCGGCTCCTGCTCCTTCCGATCCAGTTCAGACAGGCTGTCGTTCATAACATTACCCTCCATGGTTCGACCGTTTTTTCTATTATACCACAGAATGTCCTGCTGCACAACAAAGTTGAACAGCCGGGTCTCGGGCAATGGAAACGCCCTCCCGCAAGGGAGGGCGTCAGAGTGTCGAAAAACCGTAAAAACTTTCCCCGACGGGAAGGAAGAGAGTTACGAGAGGAACCCAGGAAGGGTTCCTTTCGTTTTCAATCATAAGTTTTCAGAACGTTTTCAAACGTTTTGAAAACTTGCTCAGGCTGGCAAAAATACTTTTTTGACAGCCTGACGCCCTCCCGCAAGGGAGGGCGTTTGCCGGCAAGGTCAGCGCCGCTTTTCCATGCGGATGCAGCCCTCCCCGTCAGGGACCCCGGCGCCGTCCGAAAAGCAATACCCCATTTTGAGGTAAAAGTCCCGGGCCGTGATAGAGGAGTGGATCACCACTCGGTCGGCCCGGAGGAAGTATTCATCTCCCTCCAGGGCCTCCATGAGTGTTCTCCCCGCGCCCCTTCCCTGATACTCCGGCAGAACGAAAATGGTCACCAGGATGCTCTCCGCCTCGCTGCCCATATAGGCCGCGATCCCGCCGCACCCGGCGATTTTATCCCCATAGCAGAGGACGTAGAGATGCTCGCCGCCAGCCTGCTCCGCCAGATTGGAGGGGGCGTATTGCTCCACCATCTCCCGGATAATCTCCGGGGGATAGTCCGGAGCGTTGCTGATCCGCAGCGCCCGCTCGATAACGGCGGAGGTCTCCGCCGCGTCCTGCTCCTGAAACCGCCTGATTTTAAAGTCCATGCGCTCACCCCTCAAAGCTGTTTTTTATACCCCGCCTCAGCGCCGCATTGCGTCCGGGGCCGGCCGCAAGCCGTATTGGTTTATTCTACCGTATCGGGCGGACCGCTGTCAAGGTGGGGGAATGGGGCGTCCTAACGGGAATTTATTAAAGAGAAGGAAGCGCAGGGGCGGACACACAGGCCCGCCCTTAATGAAATCTCCCAACGGGACATTTCCTCCCAAAAGGAACACCCAGGCACCCAGGAATATATTCTTGGAAATATGATAATTGCCTCTTCCCTTCGAGGAAAAAGTTTAGTATAATGATACGGTAATGTTATTACAGCTTAACGGAATCGAGGTGACCCATCATGTTATTCAAGGAGAAATTGACGTCCTTTCTGTTTGGCCCGAAAAAGGAGGACCGGGAAGAAGAGTCCCTCCTCACGGAAGAGGAACAGCTCCCCCAGGAGGACCCGGGGACGCCGGCGGCCGCCCCGGAGGATCCCTCCCAACTGGAAATTCCCGCAGACCATCCCATCCGCCAGCTCCATGACCTTCGCCGGAGGGAGAACGGCCCCCTTCCCGCTCCCCGCCTGCATATGGACGAGGACGGCGTGCTTCCCCCGGAGCTGCTGGAGAAGGAAAAAAACCGGCTGCAATCGTCCCTGAAAAGCGTGTGCGGCACCCGCCTGAAAGCGGCCAAGGGCAGGACCCGGGGTAAGCACAGCAAGAAAAAAGCGGAGGAGGCTCCCGAGGAGGAGCCGCTGATTCTGGACGCCCGCCCCTGGTTCTATCTCTCCTCCGACAAGCTCTATGCCTGGATGCTGGTATTCCCCCCTGTCGGGCAGGGGGAGGAGCTCACCCGGGACATGATCTATCAGGCCCTGGCAGCCCAGGGCATTTCTTACGGATTGAACACCGCCCTGCTGGACCGGGCGGCCCATGACCGGGACCGGTATTTCAATTTGTACCTGGTGGCGCAGGGAAAGCCGGCCTTTGACGGGCGGAATGGGAACATTGTGGACTACTTCCCCCGGGAGCTCCAGCGCACGCTGGAGGTGGATGAGTTCGGGCAGGTGGACTACACCGCCCTGAACCTCATTTGCAATGTCAAGGAGGGGCAGGAAATCTGCCGCCTCATCCGCCCCACCGAGGGCGAACCGGGCCGCACCGTGCTGGACCAGGAGGTCCCCGCCAAGAGCGGCAAGGCCGTGCCCCTTCCCAAGGGCCGGAATACCGAGGTCAGCGAGGACGGGGACGCCCTGCTGGCCAGCATACCCGGGCATGTGGAATTCAGCGGCCGCAATTTCCAGGTCAAGCCGGTGCTGGACATCGACGGGGATGTGGACTTCTCCACCGGAAACATCAAATTCGTGGGAGACGTGAACATCAAGGGCGACGTGATCAGCGGCTTTGCGGTCAATGCCATGGGAAATGTGTACGTGGGCGGCGTGGTGGAAGCCGGAGGCACGGTGGAGGCCGGAGGCGACCTGACGGTGGCAAAGGGCATCCTGGGAGACGGGAGCACGGTCATCCGGGCCGCCCGGTGCATCTTCGCCAAATACATTGAAAACGCCACCATTTATGTCCGGGAAAACCTCCAGACCGACTGCATTGTCAACGGCCAGATTTACTGCGACGGGGAGATTCAGGTCTGCTCCGGCCGGGGGAGCATCATGGGCGGCCGGGTCTGGGCGGGCAAACGGGTCAGCGCCAGCGCCATCGGTGCCAAATCGGAGGTCAAGACTTCCGTAGCCCTGGGAGGCCTGCCCTGCGCCACCTTCGAGCGGGAGGCGGTGCGGGAGCAGCTCCGGGAGCTGAACCGGGACCTGGAGCGGCTGGAAAACCAGCTGGACAGCCCCCTCAAGTCCACCCTGCTGGGCAAGGCTAGGATGAAGCTGTCGGTAGCCGAACTGAAGCTGAAGCAGCTGGACGAGGACCTGACGGCCTCCAAGGAAAACCTGAAGGACCAGGACAGCGGCCGCATGGAGTGCGGCGTGGCTTACGCGGGAACGGAAATCAACTTCGGGGACGAATTCCTCCGCCTGCGCCAGGAGACCCATCAATGTGTGGCCAAGATGGTGTGCGGTGAGATCGTCCTCATGTGACGAAAAACAGGTTCTAAGAGGCGGACGCATAGCGTCCGCCTCCTGTTTTGGTAGTGCCAAAGGCAACCCCCGGCTAGGCCTTGTTTGAAAATTGGCGGAATGCCGGATTGGGGCAGATTTTATTGCCAGGCAAGGCGATTTGACGCGGGAATCCTGACGGATTTCAAGTCAAATCAACGCAGTCCTGGCGGAAAAAGATGCCCCAAGACGGCGTTTTGCCATTTTTCAAACAAGGCCTAGAATAGGGCCATGATTTTGTGCAAGGAGGGATGGGCGTGGGAGAGAGAATCTATGGATACGTCCGGGTTTCCACCCAGGAGCAGAATGAAGCGCGCCATCTGACCGCCATGCGGGACTTTGGCGTTCAGGAGAAAAACATTGTAGTGGAGAAGGTGTCCGGGAAGGACTTCGACAGGCCCCGATACCGGCGGCTGGTGCGGGCTCTGCGGGCAAAGGATGTGCTGGTGGTGAAAAGCATCGACTGCCTTGGGCGCAATTGCACAGAAATCCTGGACCAGTGGTCGTTTATCACCAAGAAGCAGGAAGCCGTCATTGCGGCGCCGGACATGCCCCTGCTGGACACCCGGCAGAGCCGGGACCTGACCGGGACGCTCATTTCTGACATTGTTCTCCAGCTTCTCAACTATGTCGCGCAGACGGAGCGGGAGAATATCCGCCAGCGGCAGATGGAAGGCATTGCCGCAGCAAAGGCCAGGGGCGTCCATTTTGGACCGGAGGCCCAGGCTCCGCCGGAGGGCTTTGCGACGCTCCATCAGGCGTGGAGGGCAAGACAAATGACGCTTCGCGAAGCTGCGGAGGCCAGCGGAATACCCAAATCCACCTTTTATGACGCCGCTTTACGGGCGGAAGCGGCAGTTGGACGCATATAAAAAGACTGTCCGGGGAAGCATACAACTCCGGACAGAAAAATTTTTTATTCGGGCTATTATTTTCGGAAAAATGCCGCCGATATGTAGTAATGAAAGCTGTTGAGAAAACCGGAAACGGCTGGACGGGGTTGTACACAACTCCGGACAATCTCTTTCTCCTCAACCGGGAACGCAGGTGCAGAGGAGGGACAGATATGGCGGACGTCAAGCGGTTTACCACCCTCAAGGCCCGCCTCTATCCCAACGAGGCCCAGGCGGAGCTGTCCCGGAAGCTGAACTGCGGGAACGCCGCGAAGGATGGATACGGGGCCTTCCGGGAGTGCCTGCGCTACAAGCTGGAGCGGCAGGGCAAGGCGTTGATTGTGGTTGACTGCTATGCCCCCACCAGCCGGACCTGTTCCGTCTGCGGGATGGTCCTGGACAGCGCGGTCGGCTGGAAGCAAAGGCTCTGGACCTGCCCCAAATGCGGCGCGGCCTACGACCGGGAGATCAACGCCGCGAAAAACATCAAGGCCGAAGGATTGGCCCAATATCAAAGAATGCAGAAGCGGAAGGCCGTTTAGCAGGTTATTTCTTTTTTGGCTCCCCACCGGAGCCCGGCACAGCGGGTCCGGGGGGGGAGGGGGCAAAGGAGCGGAGCGCAGTTTTCGCCGCAGGCGGAAACGGAGTGAAGCGGATTTCGCCCCGGCGAAGGCGTTGCTGCCGCGATTCAGACCATCAAGGACGCCATCAACCAAGTCTCCAGCGTCCGCAGCGATTTGGGCGCTGTCCAGAACCGTCTGGAGCACACCGCCAACCACCTCTCCGTCATGAGAGAGAACATCCAGGACGCCGAGTCCACCATCCGCGACACGGATGTGGCCGAGGAAATGATGTCCTACACCAAGAACAACATCCTGATCCAGTCCGCTCAGGCCATGCTGGCTCAGGCCAACGCGGTGCCTCAGGGCGTGTTGCAGCTGCTGGGCTAATCGCCTCGTCAGCGTTCAGGAAGAAGTTCACAAAACTCAGCGTTTACGGGGCGGGCGTAAGCCCGCCCCGTTTCCTGTATTCCGGTACAGCGCCCTGTTCTTGGAAAAGCCGCCCGCCGGGCGCCTTTTCCAAGAACAGGGCGAAAAGAGGAGGAATCTCTCATGAGCCAGCCCGTGTTGACCATCGGCATGATTTTCAAAGACGATATCCGCACCCAGACCGGCGGGCGGTTTGGCGTTCTGGACCTGGACGAAAGCGGAAAAACAGTATCTGGCTTCCGCGAAAAAGCCAAGGAAGATGGCGGCTGGATCAACGGCGGGTTCATGGCCATGACGCCTGAGGTGTTTGATTACCTCAAGGAAGAAGAGGGATGTATTCTGGAGCGTGAACCGTTGGAGCGGCTGGCGCAGGAGGGGAACCTGGGAA